>JAHDIM010000488.1 GCA_020630805.1 Anaerolineales bacterium | reverse complement strand
AGCCATTAGCCATTAGCCATTAGCCATTAGCCATTAGCCATTAGCCATTAGCCATTACACTGAGATAGATCCCTTTCGGAAGTCTGTTTTACCAATAATTGCATTGACAAGCACTGCCTGTCCACCAGCGGCCAAATCACGGGCTTGTTCCAATGTTTCTGGCACTAGCTCTGGATCCTCAACACGTAATCCCGTGCCGCCAAATCCAATCGCTGCGTTGTGATAGTCCGTGTGTTCAAGAACTGTTGCAACATCATCGCCCAGAATTTCAACTTGCTCACGTGCAATTTGTGTCCAGCCAGCATCGTTCCCGACGAGAGCAATCACAGGCGTATTATGCCGCGTAAAGGTGTCAAATTCCATCAGCGAGTAGCCGACAGACCCGTCGCCGTAAATAATCCAAACGTTGGCATCGGGTCGTACCAGCTTGGCGCCTAGCGCAAAGCCTGCGCCAACGCCTAAGGTGCCAAATGGTCCGGGATCTAACCAGGTGAGTGGGCCAGGTGGCTGCACAATGTAAGACGCTGTGCCAACAAAGTCACCACCGTCTGCGACCAGAATGGTCTCTTTGTCACTCAGCCCTTCCATTTCTTGACATAGATATAAAGGATTGATCCCTTTTACAGGCTGTAGTGCTTGCTCTGCAATATCTGCATTGCGTGCATCATGGCGGTCGCGCAGGGTTTTATACCAATCATCCCAAATAGGCTGTTTATCAATTTGTTCTGAAAGGGCGCGCAGGAACTGACTTGGATCTGCCAAAACGCCAATATTCGGTCGCCGATTCTTTTTTAGATCTGTTTTGCTGAGATTGACCGAGACGTAAAAAGACGAATGGCGAATGTGATTGCCATAATCCAGCCGGAAGTCAACCGGGACGCCAGCGAGTAGGACAAAGTCGGCCTCTTTGAGCGCATTGCGGCGCTTGTGGCGCATGTGCAGGGGATGATCTTTACCGAGCAGGCCGCGCGCCATGCTTGATAAGAAGACAGGAACGCCCATTCGTTCAACGGCAGCTGCGAGGGCATCGGCGTTTTCAACATCCAATACCGCCTGCGCCCCGATGAGGAACATCGGACGTTTGGCTTGGCGCAGCTTTTCAGCCACGCTTTTAACTTGGGCTGTGGTTGCTTTGGGGCGATCTGGCAAAATTTTGCCAGACACTTTTTGATTATCAGCGTCTGCAAACAAGCGCTTGACGTGCCATTTCAAATAACGGCTGATGATCTTTGAGACCAGCGTTTTGCCAGGCGGGATGTTGTATAGCGGTTCAGTCGTTTCCTTGGCGTAAAGCGTGTCGATGGGGAGTTCGACAAACACCGGCCCCGGCGTGCCACTGAGCGCCTCATGAAATGCTTTCTCAATGGTCTTTGTAATGTCTTTGACTCGACGGACTGATGCTGACCACTTCACCACCGATTTGAACAAATCTAGCTGTTCAATGTCTTGTAGGGCACCGCGGCCTTGCTGCGCTGTAGCGGCGGCTCCGCCTAAGACAATCACTGGGGACTGCGCCATCTGTGCATTTTTGACAGCAGTCAGGGTGTTGGTCACACCTGGGCCAGCTGTGACAACGGCAACGCCAGGCACACCCGTTAGGCGCGCAACGGCATCTGCTGCGAAGACAGTATTCACTTCATGGCGTACATCAACTACGCGGATCCCGCGTTGCTTTGCGCCAACCAAAATTGGGGCAATGTGTCCGCCTGAAAGCGTAAAAATAAACTCGACGCCTTGCGCCTTGAGAACTTCAGCGACCCAGTCTCCGCCGTGCATATTGTGTCCTTTTCTGTCGTGTGAAGTAGTGCTGACCCACGGTCAACGTAGAGTGCTGAAACTATAACATAGAGGTCAGAAGCAACCAATAGGATTGCAGTGGTATGAAATAGAAATGTACTCCCGGCAGGACTCGAACCTGCGACGCAAGGTTTAGGAAACCCACGCTCTATCCCCTGAGCTACGGGAGCATTTGCA
>JAHDIM010000097.1 GCA_020630805.1 Anaerolineales bacterium | reverse complement strand
TGATTTGGATTGTCTGCATACCCCATTGAGTCCACAACAACTTGCCAGTTCACAGCGTCACCACTTGGCACGTTACCTGCGAAGGTTTCAAAGTAGGTGTCTTGCAAGCTCAAGCGCGCTGGCATCCCACCATACATTTGGGTCATGGTTTCTGCATTTTCACCGATGAAGAACTTGAGTACTTCCCAAGCCGCTTCTGGATATTCAGCGTCTTTCAAGATGCCGAAGGTGTCTGCATGCATCTTTGAGGTAGCTTGGCCGGTGAGTGCATTGGCAGGCATTGCAGCGAAGTCATAATCGAAGCCAATGTTGCCGACACAGCAGCCGTAGTACCACAAGTGGGTGTGCGCCATTGCCACATTACCAGCTTCAAAGCCGTTACCAGCAATCACATCACTGCCATCATATGGGCCGTTTGGATAGAACACTTCATTCCACATGCCGTCATAGAACCACTTGGCAGCTTCTACCCAGTGTTCTGGCACTTGCGCAGAGCCGTCTTCAGCAACCAATGACCCTGGGCCGAACAACGTAGCAGCGCCACGGAAGTCGGTCCATTGTTCGTAGTAGCCGAATTGCACAATGTTTTCAGCGTCAAAGTCAGCGCTGGTGGCATCGTTGCCGTTGGCATCTACGGTTAGGAGAAGCGCAACATCACGCATCGCAGCAATGTCCCACGCCACTTCTTCACCGTCAATGTTGGTGTAAGGTGCCCCATATTCGGCTGGCGGATATGGAATACCAGCTTCGTCAAACAACTCTTTGTTATACGACAAGTAAGATGGGAAGATCGCGAATGGCAAACCGAGTTGGCCTTCTGCTTGGTCAACATAGAACTGCACCAAGTTTGGATCGAAATCGCTCAAGTCATAGCTTTCGCCTTCAATTAGCGGCCCAAGGTCTAGCCATGCACCACGGAAGAAGTCACGCCCACGGATCCCAACTGGGCCAACAATATCTGGGGCGTTGCCAGCCGCAATTTGCGTTGCCAAGGTTGAGTACGCTTGGTCAGCGTCTACAATTTCCAAGACCAATTCAATTTGATCTTGGCTCGCATTGAAATCTGCCACCACTTGTTCTTGTGGTTCAAACATCGGCTGGTCTGACCCAGCACCAAGCCCAACAAACCAACGTACTTCAATAGGTTCGCCAGTTGGAGAGACAAACGCTGGTGCCGCTTCAGCAGCTTCTTCTTCAGCGGCTTCCTCAGCACCTTCTTCAACTGGTTCGCCAGCAGCATCGTAAATGGCTTGCAAATCAGCGACGAGTGCATCGAGTTCAGCGTCTACATCGAGACCTGGTTCTTGCGCGAGCTTAGACCAGAATTCGTTGTAGCGGTCGTTCGCTTCTTGTGGGCTTGGCATGTATGCTTCGTGGTTAGGGTTATCTGCATAGCCCATTGAGTCCACCACAACTTGCCAGTTCACAGCGTCACCACTTGGCACGCTGCCAGCGAACGTTTCAAAGTATGTGTCTTGCAAGCTCAAGCGCGCTGGCATCCCACCATACATTTGGGTCATCGTTTCAGCATTGTCACCAATGAAGAACTTGAGAACTTCCCAAGCGCCATCTGGGTTTTGCGCATCTTTCAAAATACCGAAGGTATCCGCGTGCATCTTTGAGGTGGCTTGACCTGTGAGCGCATTCGCTGGCATTGCAGCAAAGTCATAGTCAAAACCAATGTTGCCGACACAGCAGCCGTAGTACCACAAGTGCGTATGGGCCATCCCAACGTTACCGGCTTCAAACCCGTTCCCAGCAATCACTTCACTGCCATCGTAAGGACCGTTTGGATAGAACACTTCGTTCCACATGCCGTCATAGAACCATTTTGCAGCTTCACGCCAGTGGTCTGGCACTTGGGCTGAGCCATCATCCGCAACCAGTGAGCCTGGGCCAAACAGCGTGGCTGCCCCACGGAAGTCGGTCCATTGTTCATAGTAACCAAACTGGACAATGTTTTCAGCGTCAAAGTCAGCGCTGGTCGCGTCGTTACCGTTGGCGTCTACAGTTAGCAGCAGCGCAACGTCGCGCATTGCGGCGATATCCCAAGCGACCTCATCACCGTCAATGTTGGTGTAAGGTGCGCCATATTCGGCTGGCGGATATGGAATACCAGCTTCGTCGAATAATTCTTTGTTGTAAGACAAGTAAGACGGGAAAATTGCAAATGGCAAGCCCAGTTGACCTTCAGCTTGGTCTACATAGAACTGCACCAAGTTTGGATCAAAGTCGCTCAGGTCATAGCCTTCGCCTTGGATGTACGGATCCAAATCTAACCAAGCACCACGGAAGAAGTCACGCCCACGGATCCCTACTGGGCCCACAATGTCTGGAGCGTTACCCGCAGCAATTTGGGTTGCCAAGGTTGTGTAAGCTTGATCTGCGTCAACAATTTCCAAGATCAGTTCAATTTCATCTTGGCTGGCATTGAAGTCTGCAACCACTTGTTCCTGTGGTTCAAACATTGGTTGGTCTGACCCCGCGCCAAGACCGACAAACCAACGCACCTGAGTGCGTTCGCCTGATGTTTCTTCAGCTGCTTCTTCCTCCGCAGCGTCCTCTGCCATTTCTTCTTCGGCTACTTCTTCTTCTGCAGCCTCTTCTTCCATTTCTTCCTCAGCAGTCTCCTCTTCGACTGCTTCTTCTACCTCTGCGGCTGCTTCTTCAACAACCTCAACAGCGGCTTCTTCAGCTTCTTCTACAGCAGGTGCGGCGGGCTCAGTCCCACCGCAGGCCACTAACGCCAGCATAAGCACGGCAACTAGCGACAGTAGTAAACGAAATCGCTTTTGCATTCTGAATTCTCCTTGATTTTAATGTGATGGATGCATGTGGCAAACATCCTCGTTGGTTTTGTGAAAACGCATTCAAAAATAACAGTTGTATCAAGTCAATATTGTGAAAGCGTTTTCAAAAATTGTAGGGACAAAGTTTTTTTAAGTCAATCTGGACAAATCAAACTGAGGGGATTTCCCCCAAAACGGTGGTTTTGTATTCAAAAATCACCTGCGCACGACTAATCTTTGAAAACGCTTTCAATTCTTTTTAGGTAAAATAGAGGAAATGGGAACCCAAAAAGAGAAAATCACGATCCAACAAATTGCGGATCATGCCGATGTTTCTATCAGTACAGTGTCACGCGTGTTGAGTGGCAATGCAAAAGTAGGGGCAAAAAAGCATGATGCTGTCATGAAGGCAGTTAATGCACTGAACTACCGACCTAACGTCTTTGCACGTGGATTAGCCAGCGGTCAGTCAATGACAATTGGCGTCATCACGCAACACATTAGTAGCCCGTTCTATGACGCTATTGCACAAGGCATCTTGGAAGGATTTGAAGACAGCCCCTACTCGCCCATTATTGTGGATGGGCAATGGAAGCCTGAGGTTGAGAAGCGCATGTTGCGCACACTGTTAGATCGCCAAGTTGATGGCATGATTGTTGTTGGCGGGGGGTTGCCGTATGAACTCATCAGAGAAGCAAACGAGGAAACGCCGATTGTCATCATTGCGCGAGATATTCCAGAATTCCGCGAGCGCTGTATTTACATCGACAACTTCAAGGCAGCTTATGAGGCTACCTTGCACCTCATTCAAATGGGGCATCGTGAAATTGCACATGTGAGCGGTAAAGCCGACCATGCCGACGCTAAACTGCGCTTGCAGGGCTATACAAAAGCGTTGGAAGACGCCGGCATTCCTTTTCGAGAAGAACTTGTTGTCCAAGGAAATTTCTTGCCGCAGTCGGGGCTTCTCGCTGTGGAGACACTGCTGACGCTTGGACAAAGCTTCAGTGCAATTTTCTGCGCGAACGACCAAATGGCAATGGGGGTGCGCTTGGCGCTGTATCGGCGGGGGATTCGCGTGCCAGCGGACATTTCATTGGTTGGATTCGACGACCAACCAACGTCGGCATTCATGACGCCACCGCTTACAACTATCAAGCCTTCAGCCACTGAGTTAGGAAAATCTGCGGCGACGTATATTTCTAACTTGCTAAAAAATGTGGCGCATCCACTGCCCAAACCACAATATGAACTGGTTGTCCGCGAGTCGGTGGCCCGTTTAAGATAGTCCCCTTCTGACACTGAGTGACGGACTCATAGCGCTGCTCAACGCGACACGAGGAGTTTCCTCTACCCAGCCCCGATCTCGTTACTGCCCTTAAGTGCAGGGCTAATAATCTTTCAACTCATCAATGAGTAACTGAATATTCTGCGCTTTCTTGTCACGGAACATATTACGCGCCGCCGAGGTATAAAAGGTATATTGCGTGACAAATTTGATCTGGCTTTCTAGCCAAGTTCGCGTGGAATAAGAATGTCCAAGGCTGAGCATCTCTGCATACAACGCCTGATTACGCTTTAGAAAATCATTACCGCCTAACACACTGAGGTCTGCGTCTGCGAGCAGTGCTTCCAACTCAGTTTGCGGCTGATGAACAATGTTTGTTGCCATAATCATGCCCATAATGGCAGCGATGCTTTTGTCATCGAAGCCAAAGCTTGGCAATTGTTGCGCGGCCATGCGCATACTATGCAGTTCGTGCTGGGTGGTTGAGACAATGAACCCTAAATCATGATACGCCGCTGCAACGCGTAGTAAAGAAACATTTTGCGGCGTTTGCTGAGTCACGTGGCCCAGGTATTCCACATTTAGAATCACTTCCTCACACGTGTGATACAGGTTGTGATAGGTAAAATTAGACGGCAATTCTTCCGTAAGTTTCTGAATCGCCCAGTCAATGGCGCCTTTGATATCAGGATTAGACATTGATGCTGAATAAAGTCTTTCGTACGCTTAGGTTGGCTGTAATGCAAGCTCAATTGTTTGCAATACACGCTCAGATTTTAGGTTATCTTTTTGCAAAATAGCAGCTGCCCGCTCAGAGAGCCAACGCTGTTCATCGAGCTTTAGCAGTTTTGCTGTCACCACAATCACTGGCAATGTTGCTGTCTCAGGTAGAAAGCGCAATTGCTCAATAAACCCAAAGCCGTCTGTCTCTGGCATGATCAGGTCAGCCAAAATCACGTCTGGCGTTGTGGACAACACCATGTTCAACGCTTCTTCCCCATCTGTCGCAGATTTCACAACATAGCCTGCTTTCTGCAAAATGCTTTCAAGCAGATGCACCACATGCGGGTCATCATCTACAATCAAAACCGAGTGTAATGGCTCTGCCGCAACCCCTGTTACCTTCGGATTGGCTTCATTGGCCGAAGCCAGGCGCGTTTTGGCATCTGCAGCAGCGGAGTCACTAATAGAGGCTCCGTTTGAATTGCGTCCGGCTTGAATGCGGCGTTGTATCAATCGCCAGCCGCTAATCAATATTCCCCAGACGACAAGTAAGGCTGTAAACCCTAGCAGCACCCAACTGAACCGTTGAATCAGTAGAACTAATTTTTCATCCCGCTGGATGCCAATAATGAGCGTGATCCAAGCGCCAGCAAGAGTCGCAATGACCAGCAGGCACGTCATCATATACGCAATATTGACAATATTCGCTAAGCGCGTCACTTGTAAGTCCCGCAGGCTGAGCGTCAACAAGTACAGACTGAGCAAGAGCACAAATAAGACTGTACTAACAATGACCCAGATAAGTTCAATTGGAGAAAGTGCGAGGAAATCAAACATTACTACCACTACTATTGTTGATTAGGCTACATTACATGATTGTAATGGCGGATCTCAGAAGCGTGGGTAGGGGTTGTGTTTGAGAACAGTTATAGTTTTGCGCAGGGCGTAACGTTTTTGAGAAGAGGTCCTTACTTTAGATGTTTCGCAACAATAGTTCGAAAAATTGATTGTTGTTCTACGGTCTCAAATGCCCGTTTGGGGATAGGCTGCCCAACGTTTTTCGCCGACCGATACGGCAAAAAAAAGTAGTCGCGGTTCTCTTCTAAAGTGGTGAAGCTTTCCCATTTAAGCTTGCTGTCAGCTAGGCCCGTTTTGAAATGCACACCTGAGTGCTGCAAGGTGACTTTGAATGGCACAAACACATTCGGGTCGCTAAAAAACTTGCGCCAAAACAGCCATTGACGCAGCACCGTTGCTCCGCACAATACGAGAAAGAAGGCGCTTAGCCAAGTGGCTACAGGCCATTGACCAGGGGAAATGCCGCTAGAAACGGCAAAGTACATCAAGACTAGGCTGATCAGCAAAATCTGAACAAGCACAATGATCTTTATCCAGCCCATGACGCGGTTGCGAAAGAAGCGATGCAACAGCCACGCAACGTAGTCCCGCCGAATTGGCGTGTAATTGAGCACCAACCGATCTGCCATTGTTAGTCTTGGCTGGGGACGTTTAGTGCTGGCCGCGCTTGTGGTGCATACGTATTGTTCTCACTGAGCCAATAGTGACACTTCGGGCATTCATCAATCGTTAGACCTGATTCATCGACGAAACGCAAGACCGGCATGCTCATATCAATTGCAATGAGATGATCGCAATTTTTGCAGTAGCGAATGGAGTCAGGGATATAACAACAGGTCATGCGGAAGGAGAGAATTGAGTAATGGGTGAATTGTTTAATTGTTGAACGATCAATAAATAGAGGTGTTGACTTGCGTAGATTTTACTAGGGATTGGGGATTCAGGCAGAGGAGGGCAAACAGTTGTAGCGCCACACCGCGGTGTGGCACTACAAACGCGATTACTTCTGCAGCAGATCTACCACCCGCACGAGGTGTGACACGCGGTTTGCCAGCAAGTGCACAATGAGTTGATGGATCGTGGCGGCGACTTTCGGTGCTCTATGATCTAGTTCTTCCATTTTTTCTTTGGTCAAGAAATACACGGTTGCGTCTTCTTCACACACAATTGAAGCACCACGCGGCAAGCCGGTATAGAACCCTAATTCACCCACGACATGACCACAGCCCATGGTTTGTAAACGCAATACAGACCCATCCTCACGTTCTAATTGTGCTGTAAGCAAGCCAGACTCAATGAAGAACATCTCCGCTGCCGCCTCACCTTGGCGCATCAAATAGTCTCCTGAATTGAGATCTTGTTGCTCCATCATGGCAATTGCAGAGGCGACGTCTAGTTCAGGCACCAGCGTGTACAGGTTAGAGACTAACGTGTTGGACTGTTCATCATCTGCGGACTGCCAGCGCTGCAATTGCAAATTTTCTACATATCGCAAGGCATCATCTAGCGACGCGAACGGCAGTTGATTTATGTCACCGTGCTCTCGCATTTGTTGTTCTGTGAGCGAATCCAGTCCTGAAAATAACAGTTGCGTATTGCGTTTATTGAGTGCTTGCGCCATTTTCGCAAAACTCAGCAGTGCGGTTGAGTCCAGACCCGTGACATTTTCAAAATCTAAGATCACAAAGCGCACATCGTGGTTATCACTAAGTACGCGGACTTTTTCTAGCAAGGTATTAGCCGTTCCAAAAAACATATAGCCTTGCAAAGACAGAATTTGAGTTTGCGCACCAATTGACTGCAAATATTGAGTCTGGGTAATTCCGCGCGAAAAACGACTGCGTTGCTCTGCACCGGACAACTGATGTCGAATAATCTTAATCCGGCTATATTTCATCACGAAGAGCAACACTGCCAACACTAGCCCAACGGCAACACCTGTCAACAATCCAAAGACCGACACCACCCCAACGATGACCAACAAAATGCCATAGTCGAGGCGACTCAAATTCTTGAACGGCACAATGAGCCAGTCTACTAAGAAGTCAATGCCAATGTAGATCAGCACAACTGCAAAAATCAAGACAGGCACATAACTTAGCAATGAAGCGCCTAGTAAGTAAAAGGCAACACAGATGAGCGCATACAGTGGCGCTGTGAGCGGCAACTCTTGCTTGTTTGGCGCATTGATTGAGGTTTGCGCTGGCGACACATAAGCCGGCCAGCCGCCGACCACGGCAGCCAGCATATTGCCCAGCCCCGTTACTTGCAAATCCCGATCTAGGTCTAAGTCTTCTTGTAAGCTCATTTCAACGCCACTGGTATTGAGCAACATTGCCAATACAGAGCCGCCCGCAATAATCAGAATTTTGTCGAATTGTCCCGCAATTGCCCGCCAATTGATGCCAGCAAAATTGATATGTTCCTGCAGCGCAGTGACACTAGCAGAGCTGATATTCGCTAAATACCACCCATCCGCGGTAAGTTGCGGATATGAAATCCCCAACAGAAGCGTCACTAGATAGAATGCAATGCCGACGAGGACTAAGAAGGTTGGCACAAAAAATGGCGTTGCAATTCGTTGTCCAAAGAAATACATTAAAGCTGCCAATATGAAGGCTGGCACCCAACGGAGCAGCATTGGCAGCGTAAAAAGTGTTTGCAAACTGATATCCGGCGCAATTGTCTGTACGCCACCACTGAGCAATAGCCACCCTGTCCCTGCTAAAAATCCAGCCATTACTGGATAAGGTAAATAGCGCGCAAGATTGCCAAGCCGGTAGCGCCCAAGCACGTAAAACAGTAAACCAGTGACAAAGGTTGTTAGACCAATAGCAGTAATAACGGTTGTGAACTGATCATTCAGCGCTCCGGTCGCCGGCAGTCCTGCCACTAGATCGCCGATCATGACAACGAGTAATGCTGCTGGCACATCTTGTATCATCCCGATCGTGCCGCGCCATGAACTGCCATAACCGATGAGTGTTGCGGAAAGAAATATGCCCGCTCCCATTAAGATAACGGCTGACCCAATGAAAGAGCTTAGTGCACCAGCAAACACTAAGGAGCCAAACGCAATCCAAATTGGAAAATCTAGAAGCGCGAAGATACAACCATTAATAAATGAAATTGGAGCAGTCGAGGCGGCTGATGCAAATTTAGAGGAGTAGGTTACAGAGGTCATTTTGCCATTATATGAGTGCAAATGACACAAATATTACACACAAACTAACTCTGAACCCCCTGCTCTCTGAAGGACACTAACAACAAACCACACTATAACCACTGTTTGCTTAATGCTTTACTTTAGTCTGTTGTCGTTTTCGACGAACTAGCAATATCCCTAGGCTAACAGTACTCCACAACACCCAGGTGAGCCAGTCGCTAGGCCGCTTAGGATTGTCTAGCCCTGTCGCAGGAATGACGGCTTGCAACGGTGTTAGCCCAACCCAGTCTGAGTATGCTGATGCCGTTTGTAACGCACTGGCATGCGCTTGTAACATCACTTTATTTTCTAAATGTGCAGCATCCGTAACCCAGACCGTCACATCAATATAGACCGACTGACCACTAGACAAGGTCCCAAGTTGATAGGCAACCCCGTGCGCCGTAGGACTGTAGTTCGCAACACCTTGACCGGCGTGGGTTGAGACATATTGCAAGCCGATCGGCAGCGGTAAGAGACCCGCAACATTATTCGCTAGATCTGGCCCATTGTTTGTCACTTGAATTCGCAAAACAACTTCCTGTCCCGCGACAACAAGGTCATCTGATGTCCGCAGCGCAACATCTAACTGCGGCGTGTGGGGGGTAATTGCTGGCACGGTTGCGCCCAAAACTGCAAACACAATAGGCTCTGTTGGCAACGCCGAAGCAGTCGTTTCCACAACAGGTGTAGCCGTAGAACTCTCCAAAATTGATTCATGCGTAACAACAATAGATCTCAATGCAGTGGCGGTTGGAAGCGCAGCAACCTGCTGCGGTGTGTTCGTCGGATCTGACTTAGAGGGGCCCGTTGCCGTATTGGTAGATGTTGGACGCAGTGTGTTTGTTGGCGTGCTCGTAAACGTCGCTGTTGGCGTATTCGTCTCAGTTGGCGTTGCCGTTGGCACCGCGCAGCTACCAATCAACGTTGTAGCGCCGATCATACTCAAGCGCTCGGTACCCCCATCACAGTCGCCATCTGACGCCCCGCCAGCGCCTACACATGACGCAACCTGATCCGCAGAGTTGTCTGTCTGCGGCCCTGCTAACAGGTGGTCGTCATCGCCAACCGTTAGCAGCATGCCGATCACATTCGGGCTGTCGGCAACAAACCCAATCCAACGCGTTGTACTGTTGCCACAGCCGACTGCGTCAGACCCTGTCGCCCCGCCACCGCAAAATCGTGGATCCCCACCACCGCCAATATGTGCAGGAGCCGCAAGCCTTGCCGCAGCCGTTCCCGCCGTTGCGCCAGACCAAAGATCTCCAGTTGGAGCGAGTGTTTCTGGAATAGAGACGTCTTGAGTCGTATCGCCCGCACTAATTGTGCCGCTTGCGTCAGTGTCAAATATCAACCGTAAAGATGCTCTAGCACCGCCAGTCCCTGCGTCTGCGGCAGTGCTACTGGCTGCAATCCACTGTCGCCCGTCCGTTAGTGACAACTTCGTCTCTAGGTCGCCAAACCAAGCGCCAAATGCTTTCAGCGGCTGGTTGAAGGTAAACAGCATGGCATTGGCAGTTGTTGAGGCACCATTTGAATTGTTGTTGAAGTACGGCTCGGCTTGTAGCGCGACGGGTTTAGGGGCGTCGTCTTGCATGTCAGTATTCCCTGCTCCGGTCGTCTGTGCACCAGAATTTCGGATCGTTGCGTTCAGCAAGCCGCCAGATCCATCGCGGTCATACATCTGCGCTTGCACCTCAATGCCGCCCACGTTGAAGACCCGTGCACCTCCATTAGATGAGGCCTCGACTGAGCCTGTCGCAAAGTCAGCTGCCACACAACTCGTGGTTGATGTAATCGCGTTGCGCCAAATATCGTCTTGACTATCTACATTTTTCGCTGCTAGGTCTGCGGCATTACAGGCTTTGGTGTTGCCGGTTGCAGACAGGCAAGCCCCAATTTCATCGGAGACGTAGACATTCGCCCCTGGAACCGCAATGACGGACGATTTGTATGAAGCAGCGTATGTGCGGGTAGCAATCCACCCCATGGTCAAAATGGCTGAAACTATAAGTGCAATGAATGGTCTTGAAACTGACATGATAAGTCCTTGAAATTAGTTCGCCGTCACTGTTCGAACTGCATGAATAACAAGGCGATTTTGAAATGATTGGGTTGTTGCATCCCAGCCTGTACAGGTCACGAGCACAAGCTGATTCGGATCTGGAATAAGAAGAGAATGAAATTGCGTTGAGGTCAGGACCTCAACACGCTGTAAAACGTATGAATCTGCACCGTCTGAGGTGGACACTGAAATCTCACTGCCAAGCGGCAAGTCTGCTAACTGGTAAAACGGCCCCGGCTGACCTTGGTCAAGGGATGTATGCGCCACCAAAATCGGCGCATATTGTGTTCGAGACGTTGGTAACTGCAATTGCCCCACTCGCGTATGCAAGCCTGTGACATCCCAAGTTCCAGCGTTGAACGGCAGCGAAACAATATTGGCCATCAACCCTAAGGTTGGAATGTGAATAGAGGGTAGCTGACTGTCCGCAATAAAATTGAAATCTAGCGTCGGGGTGATTGGCGCCACCATTTGGGGTGGTGTGACTGTTGAGTGTGGCGTCGGTTCTTCACCCACCACTGTTGGCACTGGAGACGTAATCTGTAAATCTGCGTCAGGATCTGCTGTTGGGGCATGCAACAACGCGACATGGGGAAGAGGCAACGTTGGCGTAACTGCCACCGCAACAGACGGAGAATAGGTAAACGCAATGGCAAAGCAGCTTAGCCCAAGACAGGTGCTAATACCGCTAAATAAAATTGCGCAGTGTCGCCATGAAAATAACATTTGTGTGTCCTTTGCTCAATGTCATAGCAAAGAACGCGACCAAAGTATTGTTTTCGGGAGCCTAACGTAGTTAGAACCAATCTATAGCAACTCTATAACGATCTTACGGCCTGCATAGCTCATTTGTTCACAAATCCTTGCGAGCGCTGTAAAATCAGGTGGATGTCTGGCAACTTTGTTCACTTGCGCGCTCAGTCGCATTATTCTTTCCTCCGTGCAGTTCCTAGCACGAAAGAGCTGGCTGCGCGTGCTGCTGAACAAGACATGCATGCGCTGGCGCTAACAGACTATGGCATGCTGACCGGCGCGGTGTCGTTTTATAACGCCTGTAAAGATCAAAATGTAAAGCCAATTCTTGGCCTAACCCTGCCAACGCTTATTCTTGATGAAGTCCGACACCTCACGCTGTTGGCAAAGTCACTTGAGGGCTGGAAACAGCTATGCCTATTAAGCAGTCAGCTTTGCACCGCTGTTGAATGCATCAATATTCGGGCTGTACCGTTTGCAGATGTTGTCACCAACAGTAGCGAGCTAATTGGCCTGTTTACAATCGATCCGCAACTGCCGATTGATTCAGCCTTTATTACCGTCGCACAGCAGTTCAAGGGCTGGCTTTATGCCGAACTACATCCCCGCCACAGTGCCCTAGAGCGTGACCATATTGCTAGCCAAGCCCAAACCCGCAATATTCCAATTGTTGCCACGCAGCCCATTGCGTACTTGGATGCAACTGACGCAGATCTCCAACATACGCTGGCCGCAATGCGGGAAAACCAGCGGCGTGATCAGCTAGATCCGAAACATCTGGCATTGCCGAACAGCCATTTTCTGACAACAGCAGAAATGCA
>JAHDIM010000487.1 GCA_020630805.1 Anaerolineales bacterium | reverse complement strand
ATTGCCATTCGCAACGTGCTAGATCGACCGCTGCCGCATTACTATCCAACGCTGCGGCACACCATGGGCATGTGGACGCTTGACCCAGAGACGCCCGACTGTGACGCGCCAGGGACGTTGGAACTGCCGTATCTACTCTCGCAAGTGCACCACCTGTTTACGCTTGACGCCGAACGCGAGTCTGATCTTAGCCTTGCCATCCGCGCTAATCTGATGCGCGTGCTGAGTGGGGCACAAATCGACAAGAAAGCCCTGCCTGAGTTGACGGGTATTTCCAAAGAAGCTGCGTCAATGTGTGTCAACTACCTCAAAAAATACGACTATCTAGTTGAAGAGCCGCTGTTAGCAGAAAAAGGCAAAGCAGTGAGGCTCACCGAACGCGGCTTATTCGAACAAGTCCGATATGCAGATATTTTGCAGTCAGTGGAAACGCGCTGGCGCGAAACGCTGTCTGATGCCACCATCGATAACTTGCAAAAGGCATTACAAGACATTGCGCTTGATGCGAACGGGATGAACGCACCGCTGTTTCAAGGCTTAGGTGTGGAACTGCCGCTGTGGCGCGCGGAACGTCCCAAACGTGTTGTGCTGCCGCATCACCCAATGGTGTTGTATCGCGGTGGCTGGCCGGACGGGAGTTAGGAATTATGACACGATTACAAAACAAAACCATCATCCTCGCTGGCGTAGGCAAAGGCATGGGCCGCGCGATGGCACTGCTGTTTGCGCAAGAAGGCGCACAGGTGGCGTTACTCGCTCGCAAGCCAGACATCATTGAACCAACGGCGGCAGTCATTAAGAGCAACGGCGGCAGCGCGCTTGCGATCCAAACGGATTTGACAGACAAAGATCAAGTTGGGTCCGCAATTGAACAGGCAGTGTCATACTTTGGTAAGCTCGATGCCTATTGTGCCCTCGCCGGTGGTTTTTACAAGCACATGAAAGACCAAGACGTGATTGAACCAGAGTTCTTTGAGATGGTCTTGCGTAATCACATCCAGAGTGTGTTTTGGGGTACGCGGTTGGCAACGCCGCATTTGAAAGTGAATGGCGGTGGTGCAATTCTCACCATTGCTGCGGCTTACAAGACGCTGCGCGAGTCAAATATTGCGTATAGTACAGCGAAGAACGGCGTGATTGGCTTCTCACGCACTCTCGCCCGTGAACTGCATCCGCATAACATCCGTGTCAACTGCATTTGCCCCGGTCTCATTCGCCAGCCGATGGATGCAGATGCGACCGACACCCCACAACAAACCCTCGACCGCCTCGGCCAACCCGAAGACATTGCGCACGCGGCGCTCTATTTTGTTAGTAATGAAAGTGCGTGGGTCACCGGCCAGACGCTAGATATTGATGGTGGAGATGGGGTGTATGGTGGGGTTGATTGGGATATGCGGTGATAGTTGATAGGTGCCAGTTGAGGTATGTACTGCCTTTGAGGGAAACGCTGAGTTGATTTCAACTCTCAACTCTCAACTTTTACCCCTCAATCCAAAGCTCGTACCACAACACAAAATTCAACAGATACCACACCAACTCATCATTGGCGTTGAGCAGGCGTTCGACTTCGATCCAGTTGAAGTAGTCGGTGCGTTGGCAGAAGGACCGGAGCTTGTCGCGCGTGTAGTCACCGAGCGCTTCGTTGAGCCACGCGCGGACGGGGACAGAAAAGCCCTGCTTTTTGCGGTCGATGATGTCGTCAGGGATGATGCCGCGCACGGCGCTTTTGAGCAGCTTCTTCGGGGCGAGTTCAGACCCCACTTTCTGACGCTGGCTAAAACTGAGCGCCAAGCTGACAAACTCGTGATCTAAGAACGGCACGCGTGCTTCGATGCTGGTTGCCATTGCCATTTTATCGACGCGCATCAGGAGTAGCTCTGGCAGGCGCAGATTCAAATCGACGTAGGTCATCCAGCTCAGGTCATCGACGACCTTGGCGTTTTGCTGATATTGCGAACGGTAGCCCGCCACCACGGAATGCGAATTCAA
>JAHDIM010000486.1 GCA_020630805.1 Anaerolineales bacterium | reverse complement strand
TGATGCATCATGTCACTACAACGGTGTCTTGAAATCGTAAATCCCGTCGCGGATGGGCCATTGCTTGCCGCAGCCGTCTGCGTTGCAGTCTACGCTGCTGTCTGTCTCCGTCACATTCATGGATGCACACGCTGGGCAGCGCCAAAATTGTCCGTCACTGGCAACACTGCCGGACTTATCGGCAATTGACTGCACGAAGACACTTGGGGAGACTTGGAACATATTCCCTGTTGTTGAGGAAATTGCATAATCTAAATTGACCAGCAAGCCGGTTGGCAAATTGCGTTTCAACGGACCAAAGCGGAAATGCGATACAGGCCGGATGGTTTTCACATCAAACGCTGCGTCTTTCAACAACGCTTTGACCGACTTTGGATGAAAGTCAAAGTTCATTTCCACGAACTCGACTTGTTCCAAGGTGTAGGGGCTCCAGTCTTGCTTGCCAAATGCATAGCGCAACATTGCTTTGAGATTTTGCTTATTGGCAAATTCCAAGATGAAGGTGCTATTCGGTTGCAATACTGACCGTATTTGCGCCATTGGGGCGTCAGGTTCTTCAAGGTGATGGATCACACGCACCATTTGCGCGGCATCGAAGAGACCAGCCGCAAATGGCAAGCTGTAGACATCGGCGGCGACAAACTTGTAACGTCCGTTGGCATCACCAAGACGAGCGCGTGCTTGCTGCATTTGCGTGAAGCTGTAGTCCATCAGCACGACTTCGTCGAACATGTGGAATTCATTGGTCAGACGACCGGCACCAGCGCCTAATTCCAACATCCGCTTGCCGGATTTAGGTAACAAGTCTTTGAGCACCGCACGCTCGGCACGATCTTCATAAGCGCGGCCACCTTCTTCCCAAAATACGCTCTGGTAGTCTGAGCCTTCGTAGTCACAATAACGTTGAGTCATAAGATGTACAAATACAAAGCGGGGGTCTCGCAACCTATGGTTGCTTTAAGACCCCCGCTTTGTTGATGAGGACCACGCCTCGTAAAAAGGTCTATTTACTGATCTTCAGGAATAACTTCTTCATTGCCGGTCAGCTCAGCAAGCGGGTCATCTAAGTGGTCGTCAAATGATTTCTGAATACCAATGAGGCCTTGGCTAAGTTCGGTATCACGAATTGGAATGGCAACATCCACTGGGAAGGCCACCTGAATGCTGTCATTGACCTGAATGTTCATATCTAGCGCAATAGGCAGCAGCGTGCCTTCTGGCAACGTAATATCTGTAATCCCGTTGATGGTTCCAGCCTCGCCTAATAGACGCACTGTGACAGGTAAGTCATTCAACAAAATTGGCTCAGTAAGTTGGATCACTGTGGTTTGTTGTACTGGAATATCTAATGAGATCGGCACAATTTCATTGATCGGGATCGTGGTGGTAATGGTTGAAGCGTTCATCGCTTCAAAACCGTCTGAAATCCCCTTCACCAGCGGCTGAATTTCCGTTTCTGGCAATGACTGCACCATATTCAGCACTTCTTTATTGGCCTGATATTGACGCCAAAGCAGCACGCCGCCGGCAATCAGAAGTAAGTTCATTAGCAATGAAAAGAGAATCGCGAGGTTTTGGAACCAATCCCAACTGCGCCCCCAGAAACCTTTACTACCGCCAGCCGTGCCGCGGGTTGGCTTTTGTGGCGGCGGCGGATTTCCAGATGGGCGAATGCGACTGGTCGACGCTTGTCGTGGACTCGCGCTGCTGCTGGCACTCTTAGTCGATTTAGGATCTGACTGCACCCGAGGCGGTGGCACAACACCTTGGGTGGCTTGCACCTTGGTGCGCTCAACCGGTTGCGATGGAGACGTTCCGGGCTTCACTTGACCAGGCTGGAGCGGCTCGTCATGCTGCGACTCATCGCCAAAACCACGAACTTTGTCTAGAAAAGAGGAAAACGTATTACCGTTTTCGTCGCGTTTTTCTGCCATCTTAACCTCGTAAAATTTGCTGTACTTTCGTTCTGGCCGGAACAGCTGCCAGCGAATAT
>JAHDIM010000096.1:8890-12712 GCA_020630805.1 Anaerolineales bacterium | reverse complement strand
GGTTTCAGGAACTTGCAGGCGCAATAGGGCGCTTTTGAGGTCATCATTCATGGTGCCGGGACCGCAGATGAAATATTCGCAATTCTGTGAAACCGGTCGAAATTTGTCTAAGAACCAACGCAGCGCATCTGCATCAACGCGGCCTTTGTGAATGTCATAAATTACATCGCTACGCCAAAGGGCTGACCATGAGTCTTTTTTCGGTGCATTGAGGGCATGCACAACTTGGAAACGTTCACCATAGTGCGCCATCATTTTGTCCAATGGCTCACGGAAGATGATGCTGTCTTCGCTCTTGTTGCCATAAAACAAACGCACATGCGTGTGTGGCTCTTGCGCTAATACCGTGCGTGCAATCGACCACATCGGTGTAACACCACTTCCCGCAGCAAACAAATACAGCGTGCGATAGTTACTCGGCTGGCATTGCACATAAATATGCCCAATTGGCGGGCGGGCTTCAATCGTGCTGCCAGCTTGGATATGGTCATTCAGATAGTTGGAGACCAGACCGTCGCGCACACGTTTGACCGTAATTTGCAGGTGTTTGTCCAGCGGGCTGCTAGAGAGTGTGTATGTGCGGCGTGCTTCTTGGCCGTCAATGAAGACGCGAATGGGCAAGTGTTGACCCGCAAAATAGTCAAATCCGGGTGGCTTTTCAAACCGAATAGAACAAGCGCCGTCAATTTCGTCGCGACGGCCAATAACAGTGAGTGGCGTAAACTGCATCACGTTAGCGCGCTTGACGCGCCTCCCATTCTTCTAACGGGCAGTCTTGCAAAATAGCACGATGGAAATGGTAAATCGATTCTTCATCGCGTGCGGCTGGGCCAGTCGCATACATTGGGGACATCATCGCTTTTTGCTGCTGTTCACAGGCAAAGACGTCTTCCAGCATGAAATCACCGGAGTAAAGTGGATCGTCTTCAGTCGCCATATTGTCATCCGTGCCATCATTGCGCACAGGTTGATTGGTCAGCCGCCGTCCCCACGCGACCCAATTCTTGGTCTGGCGTGACATGTACTCTGAGGTGGTCATCGGCATAATGCGCGTGCGCACTTGAATAAGCGTGCGATCTGGCGCGAGCGGAATAAACTGCAGCGTTGACCAAGACCCTTCAGTTTCGGTGATCAGTACACTAGGGAACAGATGATACAGATAGCCACCGAGCTTTTCTTCTGGAATATGATCGATGATGCCGTAGGGGGCTAGGTTCTCTAGGTCGGCCTTGTACCAGTCGGCTAATGGCTCCCAAAAGACCCAGTGCTTGCCAGCATATTGGTTGACTTGCCGCTTATGGTCGTACATATTCAGCGTGTCAGGGTGCAGGTGCTCTAGGTGATAACCATCGATGGCGTTTTCGACCAAGATTTTCCAGTTGGCCTGGACGTCCTTTTCATAATAGTTGTCTTCATATTCCACCAGCTTATCGACTTGGTGGGGGCCAACATGATTGGGAACATCACCCAAGTAGGCCATCAGCGAAGGGGCTTGTGGGTCAGGATGGACAAAGACCATTTCGCGCCATGTATCAACGCTGGCGTCAAACAGGCACAGTTCGTTTTTATCAATGTCCTGGTCGGCAAACTGCGTTTTTTCTTCTGGAATTTGACGCAGCGCGCCGTTGAGCGAGTAGGTCCAGTTGTGATATGGACAGACGATGTTCTTTTCAGAGCGGCCCTTTGCCCGTAACAATTGCGTCCCCCGGTGGCGGCAAATGTTGTGAAAGGCCCGTAGCCGATGGTCATGTCCTCGCACCACAAAAATGGGATAGGCTCCAACTTGCACTGTGGTGTAGTCGCCAGCGTTGGCTAAGTCGCTCGCCATGCCAGCAAAATGCCAATTGCGGCCCCAGAGTGCCTTCATTTCCCAATCGAACCACGCTTTTGACGTGTAGGCAGCGACGGGTAAAAGTCCTTGCTGTTGATGTTTGATCATACTGAGCCTCCCAGACCAATGAGTAACAAGCCACTAAAGACAATTAGCAAGGCAACGGTATGTTGCCAATTAGCTTTGTCGTTCCAATATAGACGGCCAACAATGACACTCAAAATTCCCATGCCGAGCGCCCATAGTGCATAGCCGCCGAGCACCCAAAATATGTCATAGGCAAAAAATAGCAGCATAAATGCTGGCCAGAATAGCAGCCAAGACGCCCAGCTCAGGATGCCAGCATATTGACTATTTCCAGATGACGCACTTACGGCCACAATGCCAAGGGTGCCGAATAGGGCTGCGCCAAGTATATATAAATATCCCATCGTTCTATCCTCGCTTTAGACCGCTTAGCCAACTCAGACCAACTAGCGTCAGGCCAAGCCCTGTCCATTGCGTAGTCGTGATTTGTTCGCCCCAAGCTGCGCCTACAATCCAGACATAGCCGGCCACAAAGAACAGCGAATATCCGGCCCAAAGTGTCACGGCAACGCCAAATCCATAGTCTTCTGTGGCGTACATCAGCAGCAAAAAGGCTGGAATCCAAATGAGCCAGCCTAGCCATTGCCACCAGACATTGTCATAAAACATGCCAATGACACCAATGCCAGTCAGCACGGCGGCACCGATGATAAATAGGTATTTGAAAATATTTGTCATGCAGGGGGATGTCCTTACTCAAATGTAAGACACGCTTGACGTGCCCAAGTGTCTGTTTCAGCTGAAAACCCAAGCCAGCGCAAAGTGGCATGCCCGAGCCATAAACTTAGTAAGTTGTGCGCCATTGCTTGCCGGGCGTGGATTGGTTTGTCAGGATCAGCTTCAGCGATAAGACTGTCAAAGTCGGAAACTAGCTGCGTGTACAACGCATTGAGCTGTTGTTTTACCTGCGGATCACGATCTCCCAGACTTAGCAGCGCATTCAGGATGACGGTATCTTGCGATTGGTAAAACACACCGGTTGCGGAGAAGTAAAAATCCAGCAGATGTGAAAGCCGATTTTGTGTAGGTAACTGTTGCAAATAGGCTTGTGTATCTGTTTGATAGCGTTCAATGAAGCGTGCCACCATGGCATTGATGAGGTCTTGGCGCTTGCCAATGTAATGGTGGATGACGCTTAGTTTGACGCCGGCTTCATCGGCCACGCGCTGTAAGGTAGCACCGGCCAGACCATCGCGCACGATGCAAGTTTCAAATGCGTCGAGCAGTTGTGTTTGGCGTTCAGTAACGAGGCTTTTTCGTCCCATAATAGTTTGGAATAATTTCCAAACTATTATGTTTGTAGAGTGTTAGGCTGTCAAGCAATTTGCGCAGACGTTACAAACGATGTGTCGTATGATTAAGCCATGCAAGAAAAACCCACGCTTACCCTCAATATCTGGTCAGACTTTGCTTGACCCTGGTGCTACCTAATAGCCTCCAGTTTGGATCGGCTCGAAGACCAGTACAACCTAGATGTCAGTTGGCATTCCTATGAATTGCGACCCGCCAATGCTGGGCCGTTAGACCCAGCGTATGTCGAAAAGATCTTGGCAGCCCGCCCACGCATGGCAGCAATGGCCGAACGCGATTATGGGGTGACGATCAATTCTGGCCGCTTTGGATTCAACAGCCGTCCAGCGCTTACCGGGGCGAAATATGCCGAAGCGCAAGGCAAAGGGACGGCCTACCACGCTGCTGTCATGCACGCCTACTGGCAAGACGCGCGTGACATTGAAGACGTAGCGGTTTTGCGTGACATTGCGGTGCAAGTCGGGCTAGAGGCAGACGCTTTTGAAGCGGCTTTGTCTGAGGAAATTTACGACGAACAAGTCTCAGCGGATGTCAATCAGGCGTTTCAATATGGCTTAGGGGGCGTGCCTGCGACGGTCATCAATCAGAAATAT
>JAHDIM010000096.1:0-8790 GCA_020630805.1 Anaerolineales bacterium | reverse complement strand
GGCGTTTCAATATGGCTTAGGGGGCGTGCCTGCGACGGTCATCAATCAGAAATATTTGGTGTCTGGCTCAAGAACTGCGGACGGTCTGCGAGACGTATTTGAGAAGATTTTGGCGGAATAACGCTTTTTAATTGGTGAATTGCTTAATTGTCTAATTGGGGAATGTATTAATAATTCAGCAATTTAGCAGTTCGCCAATTCACCAATTTAATTGCCTACAATAATCTGGATATACAGCCGTTGCCCAAACGGCTGTCCATTTCCATCTACAAGCTGCCAATACCCCCGATACTCTCCAGGAACGTCTGGTGCGACCATGTCAATTTGCACGGTCGCATCGCCACCGGCTTTAGCGGGATAGACCGCGTGCTCCACATTGGCATTCATCAGTGCCCCTTCTGAAAAAATAATCCGATAGTCTGCATTCCAAGCACAGTCACCATTGTTGCGAATTTGCCATTGTTTATCGATAGGTGTATTTGGCGCGAGAACAGTGTTGTCTGGAATTGTGAGGTCAGCAACGTAGATCGCATCAGAAAAGCACGGCGTTGGCGAGGGCGCTTGCGTAGGAATGGAGGTTGCCGTGGCGGCAATTTGGGCTTGCACTGCCGTTGCCGTTGGCAGCGGCGTTAAGTCGGCATCGACTGCGAGTTCTAATTGCGGAGTTGCCGGGACTTCCGCATCCGAGGTCGGTGTCAGGATATTACTGCATGCCAAGCTGGTAAACAGTAATACAACCGTGCAAAACATTGGAATTCGCCATTGTGCCATCATGTACCGATTCTAACAAATACCCCAATAGCAGAGGAGTCGTGCTTTCAAGCTAGGACAAATGCCGCGTAACCATTGAGTTGAAATCGTAGGATGTTCTTACAATGCTTGTATGTCAGCAAAGAAATCATTGATGAGTAGAAGAGATTTTCTGCGTTTAGCCGGTGCGAGTGTGATCGGTGCAACCGGACTAGGTGCTTACAGCACGCTCATTGAGACACAGTGGGTGGATATTGAGCGCGTGACGGTTCGTTCACCGTTACTCCCAAGTGCCTTCGATGGGCTCCGCATTGCCCAGCTGAGCGATATTCACTTGTTTCCCTACACCGAACTCAATCTTGTTGAACATGCCGTCGCTGAAATTCAAGCGTGGCGGCCAGACCTCGTCGCGTTGACAGGGGACTATGTTTATACCGATCCGGAAGCCGCATTTGATCTTGCGCCTGTGTTGGCGCGGTTAAATCCGACGCATGGAATCGTCGCTGTGCTAGGTAATCACGATCTTTGGACCGATGACCGGATCGTCACGCGTGGCTTTGAGCAGTCTGGTATCCCCATGTTACGTAACCAAGCGATTACGCTTACGCAAAGTCAACAACAATTACAAATTGTTGGTCTAGATGATGCCTGGCAAGGACAACCCAACTTAAACGCGGCACTGGAGACCGTGAGCAGAGAAGGCCCAGTCTTGCTTTTACAGCATGAGCCTGATGTCATTGAAAACTATGTCCACAATCCACGCGTGATGCTGCAATTGTCAGGGCATAGCCACGCCGGCCAAGTGCGGATCCCTGGTGTTGGCGCGCCTGCCTTACCGTATCTGGCAAAGAAATATTCACAGGGGTTGTATCAAGTGCAGCAGGCGCAGGTCTACACCAACCGTGGACTAGGCGTAACAGCACTACCTGTGCGGTTTGCCTGTCGGCCTGAAGTGACCTTTTTGACGCTTACCTCGGCTTAGCTGAACGGAGTGACAAAGTATGCAAGTAGTGGTTTGTCATAGATAAAACGAGGTTTCTTTTCTGCTGAGGGGCCTCCTAGGCTCCAGCGAATATGGCTGCAACTGTGCCCAGAGCCAAGGTGGCTCTTCTGCTTGATTTCAAGAGCAAAATATTCAACCCCTAAATTTCAAGATTAGCAAACCACTAGCTAACAGTTACCTTCCAACTTACATTGCTACGCGTGATTGTAGTCTTAATCCCCATCGCGAACTATCGCAAAAAAATAACCAACTACATACCCGAAAACTATTGAGTTTAGCTAATACTTGTTATAAGCTGGAATCATCGCGTTTGACACGTTAAACGCGATGTAAAGCTTGCTCCAAATTCTGGATGTAAGCGCTTGCAACGTTCGTTGTGGGCGACACCTCTGTAACCCAATACGGCTTTGTTTTCTCCTGACAACGCTGTACTACTGTAAAGGCTTATGCAACCAAAGACTATCGGTCGTTACCAGATCATCAAACAACTTGGGCAGGGCGGGATGGCGTCCGTTTTTCTTGCTGAAGATCCTATTATGGGGCGCAAAGTCGCGCTCAAACTCCTTCCAAAAGATACTGGGAACAACAGTGCATTTCGCGCCCGCTTTGAAAATGAAGCGCGTGCAATGGCCGGCATCATTGATGACTCTATTTTGACCGCCTTCGATTTCGGCGAAGACAACGGGACTCAGTATTTAGTCATCGAATATATGCCGGGTGGTTCACTGCAAGACAAAATTGAAGCAGGGGTGCTGTCGCTTTCGGAAACGTATTCGATTTTAAATGTCATTGCCTCTGGTCTAGACAAGGCGCATCAGTCTGGCATTGTGCATCGCGATCTTAAACCTGCAAATATTCTGTTCAATGCTGATGACAAGCCCCGCGTTGCGGATTTTGGGATTGCCAAGATCCTGGCGCATACAGAAACGCTGACCCAAGCCGGGACCAGCATTGGGACGCCGTTCTACATGAGCCCTGAACAGTTTGACCCGAAAGTGTCCCTAGATGGGCGCACTGATATTTATGCCTTGGGCATCATTGCCTATCAGATGCTAACGGGCGTACTGCCATTTAGGTCTGAAACATGGCCTGAACTGATCCGGCAGCATCTCATGGACAATATTCCACCGCTGCCTGCTGCCTTGACGGCCCAATATCCACGGTTGCAAGCGGTGTTAGACAAGGCAACCCACAAAAAACGTGAACAACGACATAGCACGGTCCGTGAACTTGCTGATGATCTGAAAGCTGTGCTGGCTGCCAGCGGGAGCACTTCCCAAGGAATGGATGCGACTGTCATTGAGCCGTTGGACAAAACATATATTGTTGAAGACGCTGCTCCGGCACAACGCTTCAACACAAATCCTGCACCAGCGCCAACAGCTCCACCGGCGAAAAAAGGAATGTCAAAAGTCGTGATTGCAGCACTGGCTGGCGTTGGGCTTTTTGTCGTGTTGTGCGGGGTTGGGCTACTTGCACTGCGTGGTCTCGGGGGCGATGATCCCGAACCCACTGCGGTCGTTGTTGTGGAGCCAACCGCGACAACTGAAACAGTTTCAGAGCCAGACCCAACAGCCGAGCCGGAAGCACCAACCGCAACAGCCATTCCACCAACCGAAGCTGTAGACAGTTGCTATGCTCAACATGTTGGGGATTTGGAAGCGATAGCGGCGCCCATTCGCGATCTAGAAGTACTTCTACAAGATCCGAGTGCGTTTGCTGCTGACAACCGTTCAATCACGGTGACCAGCATGACACAAATTCGTAATCAGCTCAGTGGGCTGACAGTCGCGGATTGTGTGGAGTACACCCAAACGCAAGCGGTTACCTATGTGCAGTCCTCGTTAGATGCATTGGCCTCTCTCGGTACTGACACGGATGACATGGTCAACAATATGATGTTTGATGCCGAAGCGCTCAAAGTCAACGTATTGCTAGGCTTGGCGGAAGCTGGACTAGACGACACTATGTTTGGCAATTTAGACGCCCCCACAACACAAATGATGCAAGCCCATGCCGTTGCAAAAGCAGGCACAACCACCAGTGCCGAGAGCCCCCAAAGTGGCTGGTCACTCAACAATCCAGTCGGCATAGCGACATTTGATGGCTCTGACGCCGACTATTGGGAATTTTCAGACACGAGAGTCGCTGCGGATGTCAATAACGGGGTCATCACCATGACCATCAAAGAAGCAGATTCGTATGCTGTCAACGGCTGGCCGACTGAATATGAAAATGTATTACTTCAGGTTGAAGTTCGGCAAGTGGATGGCAAGGTAGGCGATGGCCTCATGAGTTTGTTCTGCCGTGCGCCAGATGTCAACAGTATGTACACCTTCAGCATTACCAATGAAGGGAGTTACTCCATTTATAGATTGACTGAAGGACAATGGACACCATTGCTCGACTGGACGAAGTCTGCTGACCTAGCTCGTGGCGATCAGTGGAATGTACTGCGGGCATCTTGTAGTGGAACTACACTAACGTTCTGGGCAAATGGCGTTGAACTTGGCTCTGTGCAAGACAGTGCGCTGTCAGGTGTTAGTAATGCTGGTATTTTTGCAGGGACAATTGCAGAAGGGAATACGAATTTTGAATTCGATAATCTGCAAGTTGAAGCACCATAAGATTCGAACAATTTACAGTTTGCCCGCCTAAACGCCGAAAGTTGGCAAATTTAGACCTGCATCTCGCGTGGGGAATTCCGACGCAAGGTGTATAATTTCGCAAACTTTTGAGAGGATGAGTAAATGTTTGAATTTGCAATAAACGCTGCCATTTTGCTGGCAGAAGAACCAGAACGCACCCGTCTTGGGCTGCCATTACCCGTGTGGTTTTTGATCTTATTTGCGCTGATGATCATCACCGCTTATTTGATCATTCGCCAAATTGGCGTTGGTAAACGCTGGGAAGATGCCGCGATGCACCATGGTCATGGTCACGACGATCACGGGCATGGCCACGGCCACGATGATCATGGACACGGTCATGCTCACGGTGACCACAGTCACGATCATGATGGGCATGGAGATGCTGGAGCCGATGGCGATGGACACGCGACCGCCGCTGCAGTTGCTGCAACCGCTAGTGTCGGGGCTGCCGCAGCCGCTGAAGGCGTAGAAGGTTACATTGACCTAGATCGTGACGATGGAGAAATTCCAACGCCAGGCGCAAGTGCATCTGTAGATGTTGATACCGGTGCATCGCTTGGAGACGCAGCCGGAGACGCAGACGCCTCAGCTGGATTTGAAATGTCAGCCAGCGCAGACGCAAGCATCGACGCGGATGTTGATGTCGCAGTTGAAGCAGATACTGTAGCTGAAGCGGATGCAAACGCAGTTGCTGAAGACGCAGAGGTAGATCTTTCTGCCGCAGAACTGGCTGTTGGCGCAACAACTGCAGCTAGCGCAGCCGCAGGCGCTAAAGACGACTTGAAGAAGATTGAAGGGATTGGTCCTAAAATTAGCGGATTGCTCAACGATGCAGGTATCTACACCTTCGCTCAACTGGCAGACACCGCTGTGGATGCACTTCAACAAGTGCTAACGGACGCTGGACCTCGCTACAATCGCCATGATCCAGGTACCTGGCCAGAACAAGCCTCCCTTGCCGCTCGCGGTGCGTGGGAAGCGTTAGAAAAGCTTCAAGATGAATTGAAGGGCGGTCGCCGCGTTTAGGCACTCTGCCAATTGAATAACAACAGCAAAGCGCTAGTCAATTTCAAATTGGCTAGCGCTTTTTGATTTTCTGGCCAAGAAAATCTTGTCGTGCAGCAGTCAGTTAACCGTAGTGGTAGCTGACTGAAATCGTTGCACTCAAGTGCTTGAAAGGGCGCTGACATCTGACGATGATTAGCCCATGGTTCGTAATACTATTCTCAATGCTGTAAGTGCGGGGCTGCTCATCTGCATCATTTTTGTTGCGGTGTTTAATGTGCGCTTATACACAGGGCCGACAACATCTACGCCAACACGCCACACGGCAGCAGGGTTGCGCCATGTCCGCTATTCACTTGACCTAGGTGCAGGGGCAGATATGCAGCGCTTGTTTCCAGAAGGAGATTACTTCACGTATGTATTGTATGGGCTGGCACAAGTCAACGTTGGTCTACAACAACCGTCGGGAACGCAGGCGCGCCAAGATGCATTGGAAGAAGCGCGCTGGGCATGGCGAGAACTTGGAGACTCCCACGCTAAGCAGGCGTTTGAGCACAGTGCAGGCTTGTCACCAGCGTACGGCATCTTTTACCGTGGTTGGCGCAACTACCTATTGTCAGGTATTTTGCTGTTGCAATCTGAAGAGGCGCTTGACCCGAACGAACTGGCTATTTATGTCCAAGAGTGTGCTGAGATTGCGGACGCCCTCGCCGATGATGACCTATTTCTCGCCGCATATCCTAATGCAATTTGGCCGGTAGATACATTTCCAGCAATCGTCTCTTTATTTGCGCATAGGCAATTAGTTGATAGCCGTTACGATACAGTTGTGGCTACTTGGCTTGAACAATTGAAAACGTATCAGGCAGCGATAGGAGGGTTAGTGCCGCATCGGGTATCAGCAGCAGATCAATCGCCACAAGAATTGGCGCGGGCGACCTCTCAAACGTTGATCTTGCGCTTTTTGTATGAACTTGATCCAGCTTACGCCGAAGCACAATACAAACAGTTTCGGGAAGACTACATTGCTATGGTCTGGAGCTTGCCCGGTGCGCGTGAGTATCCAAAGGGGATGGACGGGCACGGCGACATTGATTCTGGTCCCTTGATCTCCGGCGTGAGCCTGTCTGCAACGACAGTGTTGCTTGGGACAGCTCGTGTGCTTGGGGATGTAAATGTAGCCGTTGCACTCGGGCAGGCGAGTGAGGCCTTAGGGCTTCCAATCACCATCAATGGTATGCGGCAGTATTGGTTTGGTGTTTTACCTGTAGGAGATGCATTTGTACTCTGGTCGCAAACCGCAACACCATGGTTACAATCTGCGTCTGAAGTCTCTTATCCAGAACTTGTGCCCGTTTGGTGGCGCTGGCCTTGGCATTTGGCATCGTTAGTTATTGTGGTTTGCTTAATCGCCTGTTTACGAAGCATGCGGCGTTGGACGAACTAATCTGTTTTAGAAGCGTTGTTCAAAACAAGACAACGTGTCCAGCTTTTGGAATATACTTAAGTAGGAACGAATATTGCAAAGATGTCATGTAAAGTGCACTGATTTAGCACTTGAACGTCATCATGAGTTCCACCACCGTAAAATACGAAGACAATAGTGCTAGTGCAATGCGTACAGGGTTGTTGTTGGGGCTTATTCTGGGCACAATCGGCGGATTTGCAATTGGAATGCTCTTTGTCATGGCCGTGCTGCGCCCAACGCCAGCAGTTGAGTTGGCATCTTCATCTGTTGTTGCTACTGCAGTACAGCCTGAAACGACGGGCGAAGTCGTATCAACGCTCGAAGCTACTCAAACATCAACGACTATTCCTCCTGAGTTGGTGGTTTCAATTGTCAAAGTCACGCCGATTCCTAAAGTTGCTGCCGCTGTTGTGCCTGAAGTAGGGCTAGCAACGCCGCACCCCCCTGACATCCTGCTACTTTATCAGGTTGGAATGTGGACCTTCTTCGGGGCTACAGTTCTGCTCTCAGCTGTCTTTGCATGGCTCATGCGTAAGATTTCTCTCGATGAGTTAGCGCGTCACCAGCTTGAGGACGCGTTTAATCAGGCGGTTTACTTGTTGTCGCGCTACACCAAGTAATCCCGTATTCTCATCAAATTCCTCACATAATTAGCTGACAAACGCGGACTCCGCTTTTATACTCGCCCTATGCTAGACATGCATCAACGCCTCGCCGTAGTGATCCCAGCTGCAGGAAAAGCCAGCCGCATGGGACAACTCAAGCAACTTTTGCCTTGGGGCGATCTCAGTGTTTTAGGCCAAACAATTTGCAATTGCCGCACGGTCGGATTGCATCAGATTGTAGTGAGTACCGGCAACCGGTCTGAAGCAGTTGCCGCTGAGGCGGAACGGTTTGGCGTGCAGACTGTGTTCAATGCTGATTATGAAACAGGTGAAATTTTGTCGTCCATCAAAGCAGGTGTAACCACACTACCGTCGGACGTGGACGCATGCCTGATTCTGTTGGCAGATCAACCAATGATTACGCCGTCATTAATCCACGAAATTGCAACAGCAGCGAACTCAGGACCTAGCGCTTTGATTGTGCCGGCATATCAAGGGGCGTGGGGGCATCCGGTAGTCATCGGGCGGGATTATTTTCCAGCGTTACTGGCCTTGCCATCAGGGGCGCGTGCTAAAGATCTCTTGCTTCAAAATCAACTGGGTCTCACAATACATGCAGTTGACTCCCCCAATATTCTTGCAGATTTAGATACGCCGACCGATTATGCACATTGGCGTCCAACATAAACACCATGCTTGATATTTTTACAACGCTACAACGGTGGTTGGCGTCTGAGAAAGACATAGCCCTTGCCACAGTAGTTAACACGTGGGGGTCTTCACCCCGGCAACCGGGAGCCGTACTAGCGCTTACCGCAGAGGGCCAAATGATCGGTTCTGTCAGTGGGGGCTGTGTTGAAACCGCAGTTGTACAAGAAGGGCAGCACGTCCTTGAAAGCCATACCGCAAAATTATTGCACTATGGCATTGCGGACGAAATGGCGTGGGACGTTGGTCTCGCCTGTGGCGGCAATGTCGATATTTTTGTGCAGCCACTGGCGCACTTAGAGACAGCATCGCTTGCAACTGCAATTGATGCTGAACAGACGATTGCGATTGCAACGGTAATCGAGAGTGCGTCTGGAGACTTAGGCCAGAATGTCATCCTGACAGATGCAGGCATACAAGCTGGCGCTGTGTCACACGCCGCATTGCAGCAACATGCGCAGCAGGGTCTTACGGAAGCAAAAAGCTTCAAAACTCGCATTGATGAATCAACACAGATCTTTGTCAATGTGATTGTGCCCCCGCCCAAGCTGATCGCGATTGGTGGGGTGCATGTCACCAGCGCTTTGTTTGACTACGCCA
>JAHDIM010000095.1 GCA_020630805.1 Anaerolineales bacterium | reverse complement strand
GATAATTCTGTCTGACACCTGACACCTGACACCTGACACCTGACACCTGACACCTCATTTTCGAACCAACTTATATTTTTAGACGCTTGCCTTGAACTTTAGAGGCCATTATACTGAGGAAGTGCCACGCGTAATTGTAATTGCCAATCAGAAAGGTGGAGTCGGTAAGACAACCACGACTTATAACCTCGGTGCAGCGCTTGCTGAACGAGGGAAAGAAACGGTCCTTGTTGATCTAGATCCGCAGGCAGCGTTGACAGCGTCTTGTGGGTATAACCCTTACAAAATGTCACGCTCGCTTTATACCGTCTTAATGAGCGAAAAAGCCTCACTGTTGAGTATTTTGCAGCCAGTATCCAAACACTTGCATTTGGCACCAGGGTCAGTTGACCTAACGCGGGCTGAAATTGCAATGACGGGTGCTACAGATCGTGCTTACCGCTTACGCAAAGCAATTCGGCGCATGCGCATGCAGTTTGACTACATCCTCATCGACACGCCTCCAAGCTTAGGCTTGCTCACTGTAAACGGATTGGTCGCCGCCGACGAACTGCTAGTGCCGGTACAGTGCCAATTCCTTTCCATGCGTGGGGTACGGGCCCTCTTGGAAACGGTTTGGCTTATCCATGAAAGACTAAACCCCCAGCTTGATCTACTCGGCGTACTGGCAACCATGTATCGGACCCAGTCAGAGCATTCACAAGATGTTGTGGATGAGCTCTATTCGGTATTCGATGACAGAGTGTTCCCCATGGTGATTGAAGACCAAAACTCAGTTGCCGCTGCGCCAGCAGAACGTACCTCAGTTCTCAATTTTGATCCAGATAGCCCAGCTGCTAACGCCTATCGCGAGCTTGCAGCGGAAATAGACAATGACTGATCGCAATAATCCTATTCAAGGGAAGGGCGGCGATTATATGCTGCCTGAACGTGGCAATCCGTTTGATGTTGATCCCGAACTTTCAACAGATGCTATTGTGCCAGACCCAGATCGTTTAGATGACTACTTTGAAGTTGAAGAGGAAGTCACCCCTGAAACATACGATGAAACGCCCAAAGAAATCACACCAGACGAGCTGGCTGCGTTGTATCCCAGTTTGCACAGTGAGCGCAACAAGGTTCCAGGTACTGGCGACCTAAGCGTCCTTGGCACAAGTAATGATGACTTGGCCGCGAAACTGAATCAAACGCAAGAAGGGGAAGCGGTCCAGCGGGCACCGTCCGACACGTCACCGTCGCCAGCAAAGTCAACCTCAATGCTGGAAGACGTCCCAGAAGACGATGACTATCTAGACCTTTTAGTTGATGATGAAACGGTTAGCAATCTGTGGGGCGAAATAGACGACCTTGAGAAACGCTTGCTGCGTACGCGAAACGGTGGCAATCGTAAAACCATCAATCAGAATTTGCGTAAGCTAAAAGCTGCCCGCAACCGTTTGATGGGCGGCCCACAATATTATGATGAAGCCGAGCAGTTTGTTGCTGAAGTTGAAGCAACAGTGCGCTATCAGCGTCGGGTACGCCGTTGGACCTGGACTTGGGGCCTTGGCTTGCTTGTCTCTGCGTTTGTTTGGCTAGCTTTAGTGGTGGCCGGTGTCGTTGCTGTCTCTCAATTGGTTGAACCCACGCAGATGTTTGAAAGTGTCAACTTGCGTTGGCTGCTATACACTGTCTTAGCTGGTGTATTTGGCGGCGTGACCAACACTATTCGCACACTCATTGTGCGCGTTGGTATTCGACAAGACTTTGATCCTCAAAAGAGCATTTGGTATCTATTGAGCCCGATCATTGGTGGGGTGCTTGGGATTGGCGCGTTTTTACTCTTCCAGCTTGCTGAGAATCTCATCCCAGACTTTGCAGCGTTGCCGCCAGTTCGCGTTTGGGCGGCATTTGTCGTGGCCTGGTTGGCTGGGTTCTTCCAAAGCGGCTTTTACGGGAAGTGACGCTTGTTATTTTTGATGCCAAGAGGCTAGTCATCGCGACTAGCCTTTTTTATTTAAGTTGGTATTGCCTCACACATTAGCGAGAGTAGCTTGAGTTCTGGATAAGCATTGTCTTCCGAATTGAACGCATTTCTAATACTTGAGAGCTATAGAGGAGGCTGAGCTTGTCGTCCGGAGGTAAGGCTTGTCCGCTAGCCGGACGACAGGCTCAGCCTACCAAATATAGCTCGCGTAATAAATTCAAAAGCGTTATCCAGAACTCAGGCTAGGTATGGAAATATCGACGAGTGCTAAGTCAATTTCGCTGTGCAAGCATTCAAACAATTACCATCTTCATTCGCTACTCGGATTTTGCTTGCATAGAGAACACTACTCTTAAATCAAAAACGCCCAGCAAGTTACTGGGCGTTTTGTGTTTATGAAGTGGTAACGGGCTTATTTACCCATTACTGCGCCAATGCTGGCACATGCTGGACAGCTACCGTCTGGACGGATCATTGCGAAACCAGCTTGAGGATCGTCACTCCAGTGCGTAATGTCGACGTTCCAAACGATGAACAAGCGCATCTTGCCTTCGTTAGCTGAGATTTGAACAGCTTCTGCCAACCATTGGGCGTGTTGTGCCAAGGTGGTGTTAGATGCCCATGCAAACCCGGCTGGAATGCCGCCAAAGCCTTCACCTGTCAAGTAACCCAATTCTGTCATACACAGTGGGCGTTGACCGCTCATTGCGTTCCAGTAAGTGTCAATCATGCCGCGATAGTAGCGGGTGTAGTGACCACCACGTGGATCGCCAGTGGCTTGGGTTGGGGAGATAATCCCTTCATTGTAGTGAATACCCATACAGTCCATGTAGTTCAATGCACCTGCGGCAACCATTTCTTGCGTGTATGGCAAGTCATCGTAACCGTTAGGGCCACTACGTGAACCGAAGAAGCCAGTTGGTGCCAATGCACCAGAGACTACCATCGTGTTTGGATTGGCAGCCTTGATGGCAACATATGACTTACGCAACATCTCGGTGTAAGTCACTGGGCTAATTTCACCTTCTTGCCATTCGCGTGGCAAGTTCATTTCGTTCCAAATTTCAATGGCATCTGCACCCATTGACGCTAGGTCAGCAACGAAGCGGGCATATTCATCAAAATGTTCTGGCTTAGCGTCACTCGCATGGCCCAAGGTACTCAAAAGAACTTTGAAACCAGCGGCTTTTGTTGCTGCCAAGCGGCCAGCTTCATCTTGCGCATTTTTACCAGGGTGCCAACGGACTTGATGTTTTACCCATGTCATACCAGAGCGGTTGAGAGCATTCTTAGCTTCATCATCCATCCAGCCTTCAAGCTGACCACCTAAGTTGAAGCCAGCCACCGCTGCACTTGCTGGTGGGGCTGGAGCTGCCGCGACAGGGGCCGATGTTGGCTGTGCTTGTTGCGGTACTGCCGTTGGTGGTGCTGCTGGAACACCGAGTGCTGCAGCTTGCGCGGTTAGCGCGGCTGGTGGCATTGGTGATGGACCCAAGTCTGGCGTAGGTTGTGCTGGTGCTGGTGCTGGCGCAGCTGGTGCGGCGGCGACTGGGACTTGAACAGTCTTGCCTGGAATAATCAATTCTTGGCCAACAAAAATGATGTTGTTGGTCAAACCATTGGCTTCCTTGATGGCGTTGACAGATGTCCCGTTGTTGACAGCAATGCTCCACAAGGTGTCATTGGCGCTTACAGTGTGCGTGCCAGATGCAGTCGTTGTGGTGGTAGTTGCTGGTGCAGCAGCAGGTGCCGGATTGTTCACGGTTGTTGTGGTGGCACCTGGAATGTTCAACACATTACCAGTATAGATAATGTTTGAAGTCAACCCATTTGCATCACGCACTTGTTGAACCGTTACACCGTGAATAAATGCGATGTTCCACAAGGTGTCGCCTGGTTTTACTGTGTAAGTGGTGGCTGCACCGGTCGTGGTGGTTGTTGTGGTCGCTGGGGCTGGGGCAGGGCTTGCGCCGTTTGCTGGCCCACTCACGCCAGGAATGATCAGAATTTGACCTGGATTAATGAAATCACTTGTCAAACCATTCTTTTCTTTAATGGCAGAAACAGAGACGCCGAATTTGACAGCGATACTCCACAACGTATCGCCACCGAGTACTTCGTAACTTACATCGGCGCTTGGGGCAGCCTGCTCAACAGAGACAGGTGCGGCGAAGGTTGCTGGAGCACTGCCTAACATGAAGGCGGCGATCATGACAACTGCTAACGCTTTTTTCATCAGTGTTATCTCCTACTGAAAGCTATAATGCGCAAAGTTGGCTAGTGCGCTTGCTTGTCTTAACACAAAGATCATATTGCCATAAAAACGCTAAACCACCAAACATGATTGACTTCTTTCAATAAACGTGGGGGAATAGCCTGTTTTAGGCAAAAAGGGCAATTTGCAATCAATTTCTGATGCAATAAAAATGCCACGAGATAATACCATTTAGGGCTTCTTTTAACAACTCGGACAGGTTGGATAATCGTTTGGATTTCTGAGCGTATTCCCTCCGTTTTCCTCCGTTTTCCAAACGATGTAACTTTTTTTGAAATGACACAAACTTTTTGTTCGACGCCAGTGGATTTGGCAAAAACGCTTGCGGCCGGATTTTCTGAACGTGCTGCGCAGGCAGACAAAATAGGTGTTCTGCCGCAGGCAGATATTGCTGCACTTACTGAGGCGCAATATCTACTTATTAATGTTCCCAAGACCTTGGGCGGCTGGGGACACTCAATGCAGACCACCATTGCAAGCCATATGGAGCTTGCGAAGGGCAGTGGCTCAACTGCTCTGGTGGCAGGTATGACAGTTCACACTTTTGGACATGCGATTGGAAATAAGACGTGGTCTCCTGAACTGACGGAGCGCTTCGTAGCGGCGTTGAAGTCTGGCGCAGTGTTCAATAGCGTAGCGAGCGAGCCACAACTCGGCAGTCCGTCTCGCGGTGGCTTGCCCAAAACGTTTGCGGAACAAGTCGAAGGCGGCTGGCGGATTAATGGACATAAAAATTGGACCACCGGCGGCACGCATCTAACGCATATGTTGGTGAAGCTACGCGTTGAAGAGCAACCTGCAATGTTGCTCATTGAGAACAATCGTGATGGCATCCGTTGGGAAACGACTTGGCGCGATGCACTTAGTCTGCGCGCTAGTGACAGTCATGACGTCTATTTTGAGGATGTTGTTGTCCCAACGCATAATCTGGTTGAATTGGGCAAGATCAAGAAGCCGCCAAATATGTGGTTCCCCATGATTGTCGCTGCGGTTTATTTAGGGGTGGGGCTAGCCGCGCGCGATGCCACCATCAAGTATGCGCTTGAGCGAGTTCCTACGGCTCTGGGTAAACCGATTGCAACCCTGCCAAAAATCCAGCGTCAAATTGGTGAAATTGATGTTGCCCTTGAGGCAGCGAAGTCATTGTTACTCAGCGTGGCAGGAGAATGGGATGTCGCCGAGAATAAAGTGGCACTGATGTCGCGCATTATTATGGCAAAGCACTTGGCTACTGAAACAGCAATTGATGTGACGGACAAAGCGTTGCGCATTGCGGGTGGCGCCAGTATTTCAAATGATTTGCCTCTAGAACGCTATTTCCGTGATGTCCGCGCTGGGCTGATGCACCCACCTTCGGGAGATGCTGCATTTGAGATGGTGGGACGAGCAGCCATTGGCCTCTAAGCAATTGATATAATTTGAATCATGAATGTAACGTTTTTTGAAATGGGGGCAAATCCACGCCCGCCAGAAGAAGTTCAAGTTGAACAGTTGAATATTTATCCGCATCCAGATCAACGCCGGGTGATGATCTCAATGGTGATTACGCCATTTAGGGAAAAGCCAAATTTGGAAGTCCAAATGTTCAATGCAAATGGCGCCCGCGTGGCGTCAACATCCATTTTGGAAATCGCGAGCTCTAAGCTTGAGCCAACATTGCACATTCGCGGTGAGCAGACGGATGAATATCTAGTGAAAGTGCATTTGTACTATGAGCAAAATCCGCCTCAGCAAACGTTAGAGGCAAAGTTCTCAATGGCAGAAGAACTCGCAAAGTACGAAGACGAAGAATAAAAAAAGCGCTGACCAAATTTATAGGTCAGCGCTTTTTATTTATCAACGTCAGCTTTTTTGACTAAGGCGTCGTGTTCATCACGAGCGGTAAGAAGATCAGCGTTCCACTCGGTGGGGCGCCAGCGTAATCAATGACAATGTCATCTATCCCTGCTTCTAGCAAGCTAGGGCCTCCAGCGTCAGACGCTTCAATCAAGATCTCGACTGTCTGTCCCGCAAATGCACTAATATCGACAGTTGTCGCTTCCCAAGCGCCAAGCCGATTGTAACCCTGCCCTAATTCTTGCAGCACAACTTGCGTTGTGTCGCCCACAATACTCACCCTTAGGAAGTCTTCGGTGGTTGCGTTGTCGCGGTGTGCAAAAAAGCTGTAGAAGTGTAAATCTAAGCCGGACACATCTGCTGGTAGGGCAATCTCTGGCGATAAGACACTGGTTACGCCATCGTCGAGATCAAATTCGCCAACAAAGTCACCAGCGCTCGCGGCGGTAACTAGATAGGTGTTGCCATTTGGGCCGTAGCCAATTTGGTAAGGCAGGACACCGTAATATTCGGTTTCTTGACCCACGGCGCGCTGCCAAGTCCCGTTTGAAGCAGTATCGGTCGTATACGGATTGACTTGCCAGCCTTTGTCGGTTTCAAAATTATCTTCAAACACCAGCGTGCCATAGGTCGGTGGCGTGTAAGTGCTGGTGGTAGTGAGAAAACTCGTGTTGAGCAAGACATTAGGAGAGCCGCTTTGCAAATCTGTTAGCACGTTGGCGACCCCATTGCTCATGATTGCCGACGCCACTTGGGCTGGTGTTGCTGTTGGGTTTTGCTGTAGATATAGTGCAGCGACGCCAGCAACGTGAGGCGCTGCCATGGATGTTCCGCTTAGGGCGGTTGTGGCAGCGTCGCCGGTCATGTCAGCCGAAGCGACTTCTGCCCCTGGCGCCCAAATATCTACACAACTGCCATAGTTTGAGTAGACCCAGCGACTATCATCGCGTTCGGTAGCGCCCACCGTAATGCTGTCGGTGACGTCAGCAGGCCAAACTGAACATGCATCAACGGCTGAATTCCCCGCCGCAACGACAACAGTGACACCAAGGTCAATTAGGTTTTGAACGGCAGCGCGTTTGACGTCAGAAGTGGGACCACCCAAGCTAGCGTTGACAACAGCCGGTGCTGAAAAATTGTTGGCAATCCAGTCTAGTGCGATGAGGATTTCAGAGGTCGCTCCAGTTCCATCACAGTCCATGACGCGGATGTTGTGCACCGTTGCACCTTTGGCTACACCGTAGTTTGAGCCAGCAATTGTGCCAGCAACGTGCGTGCCATGACCGTTACAGTCGGCATAGGCATTGGGGTCTGTTCCAACAAAGTTGCGTTGAGTTCCCATTTGGCCGCCTGCGAACTCATTGTGGGAACCACGTACCCCAGAGTCAACGACATAAACGTTGACACCGCTACCATCTAGATCACTGTTGTAAATGTAATTGAGCGGTAGGGCGGCTTGGTCAATGCGATCTAAACCCCATGCGGGAACAGGATATTGTGAGTCAAACACGCGAATACGGGTGTCTGGTTCAATAGATTCAACGCGGGGGTCATTCTGAAGTTCGGCGACGGCTTCTGGAGAGAGGTTCGCAACAAAGCCATTTAAGACGGTATTGATTTCGGCTTTGACTTGCGTGTCAGGTTTTCGTTCCGCGACTTCAATCACGTCTTCGCGGTCTTCTTTTTCTTCTAACTTGACTTCTGCCGCGCTCATCACGGTGTTTTGACCACCGATGCCGAACGGACGCCAACCGGAGACTTGGTTCGGATCAATTTCCTTGAGCATCACAATGTATTGCCCAGGAATAATCTCTGTAAGTTGCGTTGGAGTTGGGGTTGGCTCCGGGACTTCTTGGCCCAATGCAAACTGCGTTGGTGAAAATACCAATACCAAGCTAAGGAGTGTAAATACTAATAGTTTTCGCACGATCGTTTGCATCTACCAATTACCTAATCTACGAACCTGATTTTACAAGGCATTCAATACAGATGTGATGTTAACGTTGTTCACTTGGTCATTTCGGGACCAAGTTCGACAAGTTATAACTTTTTACAACCGCATCTCTAACCAGATATATACCCTATGTTAATAGTACGTTGAATCCGGATTGAGAAAAATAAGAAAGTATTGAGGATTAATTGGTCATAACAAAAAAGGCGCCAGGGAAATCCCTGACGCCTTTTTGTTTAGCAATGCCTTGCTAGCACTTAGATGATGGACGGCTCGCTGTTGCGTCGCTTGAGTGCGAACGTTACAGCACCACCAATCAATAAGAGTAACAGTGCAATTGCACCGAGCTCGACCCAGATGTTTGCAAAGCCTAGCAAGCTGTTACCCGTGTTCGGGATTTCGCCCGGAACAATGCGGGTGTCAACTTGGTTGGACGTTGCATTCCCTGCGTTGCTTGACACAGTCGCCGTGTTGGTGATGGTGTCACCAATTTGGCCATCTGCGCGTACAGTTGCTGTGATTTGGATCACAATCGTTTCACCGGCTTCCATTGTGCCAATTTGAACAGTGAGTTCATTGGTCACTGGGTTGAGTGAGACGTTGCCATCCCCTTGGATCACTGCTGCTGTGCGATATTCCAGTTCGGCTGGAATGACATCGCTAACAGATACGTTACTGAGCGGATCGTCATTTGGATTAGTGACGGTCAGCTTGTACGTCAGCGTTTCACCAAGTACAGCCACGTTCAGGTCAGCCTTTTCTTCATTGATTTCCATGTCCATCAAGGCTTTCTCAATGGTTGGAGGATCAAGATCTACGCCCAAAGGTGGAACGTAGACACCAGCGTCAACATCGGTGATGTCTTGGCCAGGATCAAGCGTGAAACAGCCGGTTTCGCCGGTTGTCATATTGACATCGCTGTCAATCGCATCATCCGTGCCTTGGTCAGCTGGGCTGAACTGTTCGTTATCTGGATTGTTGAGCACAACTTGGATGATGTAGTCATCCGTTTCCAGATCGGTAAAGCTGTAGGCTCCGTTTGCACCCGAGACAACTGTTTCAATCACCGTACCAGTACAGTCGGTCAGATTGACCGTGTAACCAGTCAAGCCAGGTTCGTCACCGTCTTGGACACCGTCATTGTCAGTATCGTTGAAGATGGTACCCGCAACAGACCCTGTTTCCAGTGGTGCTTTCGTTTCTGTAGCTGTTGGCGTTGGTGCAGCAGTATTTGTCGCCGTAGGCGCTGCTGTATTCGTAGCCGTTGCTGCAGGCGTGTTGGTTGCAGTTGGTGCATCCGTTGGCACAGCCGTGCTAGTAGCCGTTGGTTCATCCGTTGGAGTTGCCGTAGGCTCAGGCGTATTGGTTGGTTCTGGTGTGTTCGTTGGCGTATTGGTCGGTTCTGGCGTGGCTGGCACGTAGTAACCGGCATCAATACTGTCATTGTCCTCACCAGGAGCCAATGTCACTGTTTCGGTCTGACCGCTATCTTCGTCTGCGTCGCTGTCAACGTCATCATCAGTACCTGCGTCTTGCGGGCTGCTGGTGAAACCGTCTGGGCGATAGAAGACGACATAGTAGTCACCTGGGACCAAGTCAGTGAATGCGTATTCACCATCGGTGTCCGTGGTGGTGGTGTCAACAAAGTCGCCATCACCATTGAACAGGTCAACTTGAACGCCAGCGATACCGCTTTCACCATCGTCTTGCACCCCGTCAGCATCTACATCTTCAAAGACAAAGTTGCCTAATGAAGCTGGGATTGCCGTTGGCGTGGCCGTTGGCTCTGGTGTATTGGTTGCCGTTGCCGTTGGTTCCGGAGTCGGAGTGGCCGTTGGTTCTGGCGTATTGGTCGCTGTATTCGTTGGAACAGGCGTGTTGGTTGGCGTGTTCGTCGGAACCGGTGTATTGGTTGGTGTATTCGTTGGTTCAGGTGTGTTCGTCGGCGTATTGGTTGGTTCCGGCGTGGTTGGCACGAAGAAACCAGCGTCTACGCTGTCGTTGTCCTCACCTGGGGCCAGCGTAACAACATCGGTTTGACCACTGGCTGGGTCTGCATCGCTGTCAACGTCATCGTTTGTGCCAGCGTCTTGCGGGCTAGCTTCGAAGCCGTCTGGGCGATAGAAGACGACATAGTAGTCACCTGGAACAAGGTCAGTGAATGCATATTCACCGTCCGTGTCCGTGGTTGTCGTATCCACCAAGTTGTCATCGCCATCGAACAGGTCGACTTGGACACCAGCAATGCCACTTTCACCAGCGTCTTGGATACCGTCTTCGTCCAAGTCTTCAAAGACAACGTTGCCTAATGAAGCAGGGACAGCAGTTGGTGTCGCCGTTGGTTCAGGTGTATTGGTTGCCGTCGGAACAGGTGTGTTTGTTGCCGTTGGCTCTGGTGTGTTTGTCGCTGTTGGAACAGGCGTGTTTGTTGCCGTCGGTTCAGGCGTATTTGTCGCCGTTGGTTCAGGCGTTGGCGTTGCTGTTGGAACAGCAGTGTTTGTTGCTGTTGGCGTAGCCGTTGGTTCCGGTGTTGGCGTCGCGGTTGGCTCTGGCGTCGGTGTTGACGTTGGCACAGGCGTTGGCGTTGCGGTTGGTTCCGGAGTCGGTGTCGCCGTTGGCTCTGGTGTTGGCGTTGCCGTTGGTTCAGGCGTTGGTGTTGGTGTCGGCGTTGGTGGGTTGACCAGACCAGCGTTTACATCAACAGTGATACCTGGTTCAGGCGTGATTGGACCAGTGATACCAGTGTCTGGATCAGGATCGCTATCAGTACCTGAAATGGTGAACGGCATGTCCATGTCAGCAGGGACAACGAATTCAACAACATAGGTTGTATTAGGCTCCACGTCTTCGATCAGGTAGTTACCATCTGCATCGGTCGTTGCGGTTGCAACAATCTCATCTGGATTGCCGTCTGCATCGACTGTCCACAAGTTGACAGTAATTCCTTCAACACCAGCTTCGTCAGCGTCTTGGACGCCATCGCCGTTGGTGTCTTTCCAGACTGTGCTACCTACAGATGCGGTTGGCGTAATGACACCAGCATCTACATTGTCAATGTCTTCACCCGGTGCAGGCGTTACTGGAGCAGTAATCCCTGTAGCAGGATCAGCATCGCTATCTGCGTCGTCGTCATCACCAGCGTCTTGGGCTGTGAATGGCATGTCCATGTCCGCAGGAACGACGAACTCAACCACGTAGGTGGTATCTGGTTCAACGTTAATGAATATGTACGTGCCGTCAGCAGCAGTAACTGTGGAAATGGCGATTGCGTCTGGATTGCCATCAGCGTCAACTGTCCATAAATTGACTTCCACACCTTCTACACCTGGTTCGTCAGCATCTTGGATGCCGTCGCGGTTCAGGTCTTTGAAGACGAGGTCGCCAATTGTGGCAGTTGGGGTGATGATCCCAGCGTCAATGGTGTCATTGTTTTCGCCTGGAGCGAGATCAATGACGTCGCTTTGACCCGTTGTTGGGTCAGCGTCGCTGTCAGCTTCATCGTCTGTGCCTGCGTCTTGCAATGTAAATGGCATGTTCATGTCAGCAGGAACGACAAACTCAACGATGTAATCCACTTCTGGATCTAGCTCGGTAAAGCTATAGAGACCGTCAGCGTCAGTGGTAGTGGTTGCCAATTGGCTACCATCGGCGGCGTCAAGCAAGTTGACGGTGATGCCTTCAACACCAGCTTCGTCAGCGTCTTGGACGCCATTGCGGTTGGTGTCTTTCCAGACGGTGTCACCAAGTGAAGCCAATTGGTTGAGCAGACCGGCGTCTACGTCCACGGTTTCGCCCGGTGTTGGAGTGATCGGTTCGGTAATTCCAGTGTCTGGGTCAGGATCGCTATCATCACCTGGGGTGGTGAATGGCATATCCATATCAGCTGGAACGACGAATTGGACCACGTAGGTGGTGTCTGGCTCAACGTCTTCAATCAGGTATGCACCTGCTGCGTTCGTTGTTGCCGCTGCCACGATTTCGTCTGGGTTGCCATCTGCGTCAAGTGTCCACAAGTTGACGGTTATGCCAGCAACACCTGGTTCGTCTGCATCTTGAATGCCGTCACGGTTCAGGTCTTTCCAAACACTGTCACCAACTGAAGCAGTTGGGGTGATGATACCGGCATCAATGCTGTCGATTTCATCGCCTGGTTCAACTTCAATGACGCCCGTTTGACCAGTTGTTGGGTCAGCGTCGCTGTCTGCGTCATCATCGTCACCTACATCTTGCAATGTAAATGGCATGTTCATGTCAGCAGGAACGACAAACTCAACAATGTAGTCAATGTCGGTTGCGAGGTCAGTAAATTCATACAGACCAGCAGCGTTGGTTGTGGTGGTGGCCACTTGGCTACCATCGGCAGCGTCAAGCAAGTTGACGGTGATACCTTCAACACCATTTTCGCCAGCATCTTGGATGCCGTCGCGGTTGGTGTCTTTCCAAACCTTATCGCCAAGGGCGGCGGTTTGGTTCAACAGACCCGCATCTACGTTGGTGATGTCTTCATCTGGTGCAGGCGTTACTGGAGCAGTAATACCCGTGGCAGGGTCAGCGTCACTATCGGCATCGTCGTCAGCGCCAGCATCTTGTGCCGTGAACGGCATGTCCATGTCAGCAGGAACAACGAATTCGACCACGTAGGTGGTGTCTGGTTCAACGTCAGCGAACAGGTATTCACCCGCAGCGTCAGTGGTTTGCGTGTCGATGATTGCATCTGGATTGCCATCTGCATCAACGG
>JAHDIM010000094.1 GCA_020630805.1 Anaerolineales bacterium | reverse complement strand
AGCACGCAGAAAAGCCACTATATTTTTTTTACGGCATAGTTCAATACTCTCTAATTAGTCTTATGTCATCATCGTTTCTTCCCAAAGAGCTTTGGGCACTCAATTCAATTGACTGGGATACATCTAAGCGTGCGTCTGCACAGCCAGACGCGATTCAAGCGTACGAAAACTATATCCGATCCACTTGTGGTCACCTCAGGATCATGGGGCGTCCCAATGCAGACTTGTTAAGTGAGGCGTACTTAATACCGCAAGTCTTGGCAAAACCCTCTATTTGGCAAAACTACACGCCTGTAGCTGCTGCCCCAATCGATAATCCGACTCAAACAACAGCACCAAAGACATCACATCAACAGTTAACAAACGCTCTTACCGTGGCGATAAAGCATGAGCGCATCACGCTTGTTGGTGCCCCAGGGGCAGGGACTTCAACCGTTTTACGCTGGCTGGCACTTCAAACATTAAATCCCAGCGTTTCTTTCAAAAAGGTTCCTATTTTTATTGAGTTGCATCAGCTCTTTGGGCAGAGCATTCAACAACAAATTGAAGCTCGCTTTGCCGCGTGTGGATTTACCGATGCACCTGCCTGTGTACAGGAGTTATTGAGTCAGGGCAGTGCAATGCTGCTGTTTGATGGTTTAGATGAAGCTGGATCCTCTATAGAGGTTCGGACTGAACTATTGAAGACGGTGATGGCGTTTATTGAGCAGTACCCGGCTAATAAAGTTGTCATCGCCAACCGCGCAACCGTTGTCGACTATGACCTAGAAGAATTTGCATACTACACAATAAAACCGTTCAATGCTGACCAAATTAGGCAATATGTGGCACATTGGTTTGTAGAAAAACCTGAACAGGCCAGCCCCCTCAGTGCCGCGCTTGTGGACACGGACAATGCGCGCTTGCATTCGCTCGCCTCTACGCCGTTAACACTCTCCTTGCTGTGCTTTGTCTACGCTAATGCAGGCAAGGTACCCACTGAACGCTGGCAGTTGTACAAATACGCTGCCGATATTTATTTCGAATATCAGCGCATAGCGCAACCTCTGCCGACTGAACATCACTTAACAGTTACCCAAAAACACCAGTTGTTTTCCTTAGTGGCCTATCGGACATTTAATGCCGGAGAGCGCCTGATCCCACTAGATAGCCTGATGCAAATTGTGCAGGATTTTCTACGCACACAGCCTAATGCAGCACATGTTGAGGCCTCTAGCGTATTGCAAGACATTCTTCAGCCACCTCAGTTGCTCAGTGAAGTTAAGGGTGGCTACTATGCATTTAGTCAGCTGACGTTTCAGGAGTATTACGCTGCTCGTCATATTGTGTCAGACGCAACTGGCGTATTGGCAACCGAGCTTGTAGAACGCCGAATTTCTAGCCAGATCTGGCGCGAAGTCGTCTTATTTACGGTTGAACAGTTAGCAAATGCCGATGCGTTTTTTGAGTTATTTAGCAAACAACTCATTGAAATTGCAGCGGATGCACAATTACTTGACCTGCTTGTAAACAATATGCGCCTTTCCAATAGCCGCCGCTTGCGGGACCATTGGCGAATTGTTACTAGCCGCGTGCACGCCGTGCGAATACTAAGCCACCTGGCACGCATCTTAAGTTTTTCGACAGCGCTTGAAACAACATTAGCGCTCGCGCGTCAACTTGACTTACCAATTAAGCACAGTTTAGCCAAGGCTACAGAAAAAGACCTAAGTCTGCTTGGCGCAAAACTCCTCGCTTCAATACTCAACAACAATGGTCACCCCTCCCAAAAAAACATCGACCGGGCAAAGGTTTTGCTCAATGTGCGTTCCGTAGACACAGACTTAGCAAAATCCACTTCCATTATCCAAGCCATGGATTGGTCTGTTGGCCTTAGGAATGATGTCAATATTCAATCGAGCCGCCTACAGGCAGAATTTCTGGCCGCTTTTTGTGCCTCACTGGTTTGTTTTACCTTTACAGAGGTCGAGGAAATCAATCCGATTGTAGAAACGCTGCTGTCTGAAGTGGTGCTAATTCCAAACCTTGACTTACCAGGCGTCAATTGGCGTGAACAGATCCAAGATATGCTATTGATGTCTTGGGATGGCAATATCACCGATTCTGTTGGGATGGCATTGGTGGAACTCATCTATGACATTGTGAGCTTGGGCGTGGCGCGCCCCATTGACTGGCCGCAAGTCAACACCTATCTGCAACTTTCAGAACTGTATATGAGTAGCTTATTCGTCGCAACGGTTAGCAACTCTGACCTACTGCTGTCTAAGCTCCTCTTCCCCACTAACTACTAATTTTTACATAGGCCAGCAGACAAGAAACCTAGTTTTTATCTATGGCAAACCACTAGGCAAGTGTTGTTCACAATTGAAACCGTGTTTCCGCATGCTGCGGGGCATACCGTTTTGAGTCAGATATTCCTTGGTTAGATTTTGTATAGCTGTCTACAAACTGTAACGAATATCAAACAGGATTGTTGCGGAATCGAAACCATAATGACCCACGTTCAGTGTTACACTGATTCGGGTTTGTGTGACTAAAGACTTGTGAATGCACGCAAATTTACTAAATACAAATTATATTTTCACGATTTCGGTTGTTTATTGGGAGAAGATAGCCGGTCGCGAGTAGTGGTATGTCATCGTTGCTTCCGAAAGAACTGTGGGCCCTCAATGCTATCGATTGGAGCCCCTCTAACCTCGCCTCAGCGCAGCCCAATGCTGTGCAGGCGTATGAATCCTACCTGCGCGCCTCTTGTAGCCGCCTCTCACGGGTTGGCCGTCCCAGTGCAGATCTACTCAGCGGGGCTTACATTTTTCCCACAGTGGTTGCCAAGCCTTCCATTTGGCAATACTACAAAGCAGACCCCATTGCGCCCAACGTCCCCATTACTGAAAAAATAGTCTCGCGCATTCCGGAGCATGCTCCCGTCTGCGCCCTGACCGCCGTTCTCAATCATGATCGGATTGCGCTGGTTGGGTCCCCCGGTGCAGGAACGTCAACGTTCTTGCGTTGGCTAGCGCTCCAAACCATGGAACCCAACGTTACTTACAACAAGGTCCCGATTCTGATCGAGCTTGACACGTTGCTGGGACAAGACATCCATCAGCATATTGTGGCGCGTTTTGCAGCATGCGGATTTTCTAAGCCAGAGAGATGTGCCGTTGAGTTGTTGGATAAAGGTGGCTGTCTTCTGTTGTTTGACGGGTTAGACGAAGCCTGCTCCTCCTCCAAGGTGAGGGAAACCTTGCTCGCCAAGGTGATAGCATACATAGCCCAATATCCAGCGAACAAAGTCGTCATTACCAATCGGGCAACCTTGGTGGACTATGACCTAGAAGAGTTCACCTACTACGCCATGAGTCACTTCACGGCTGAGCAGGTCAAAACCTATGTCACCCAGTGGTTTGATGGGCAATCCGAACAAGCCAATGCGCTAAGTGCAGAGCTAATTGATACTTGTCATCCGCGTCTAAAAGCGTTGGTGGACGTTCCACTCACGCTCTCGATGCTTTGTTTGGTGTATGCCGAAACGGGCAAAATTCCAACTGAACGCTGGCAACTATACAAGTTTGTGGCGGATATTCATTTTAAATATCATCGGAATACGCAACCGCTGCAGAATGAAACGCGCCTCAGCGTCACTCAGAAACGCCAACTCCTCACTGAAGTGGCAATGCATACCTTTGACAAAGGGCAGCGCCTCATCGAAAAAGACTGCATTTTAGAGATCATCCAACACTATCTGAGCACGCTATCCAGCGCGGATGGTTATGATGCCAATTTGGTACTCCAAGATCTGGTGCGTCAGCCGCGTCTGCTCCAAGAAGTACACCCTGGTTACTACGCCTTTCAACACCTTACCTTTCACGAATATTTTGTCGCGCGGCACATTGTGTCCGACGGTACCGGCGAACGCGCCATTCAATTGATACTGCATCAGTCGAGTTGTCGTATGTGGCGCGAAGTCGTGCTGCTTACGGTCGAGCAATTGGCACGCGCCGACGCTTTCTTCGAGATTTTCAGTCAAAAACTAATTTCAATTGCCACAGAAGCAGAGCTCACCAGTCTTTTCCTAGACAACGCCCGCATTGCCAACAGCCGACAGTTGCGCGAGCATTGGCGCGTGATCACCTGTCGCGCCTTAGCCGTGCGGATGATCAGCTACTTGGCCCGCTTGTTCAGCCTGACTGCAGCACTGGAAACCTCACGTTTGCTCGCCCACAGTCTCAATTTACCGATTGAAAAGACAATTGCCAGTCTCTGGAAGTACGACTTGGACACCATGCGCGCCAAGGTGCTGAGCAATTTATTGGTCACGACAGACCAGTTGCCCACGGAGACAGTGGAACGCGCCGCTGTGCTACTCAAAGCCCGTGCCCTTGATGAAGACATGGCCCGCTCCGTCTCTACCGTCCAAACTATGGACTGGGCCTTTGAACTGGGGCAAGACAATCGCATTACAGAAGGCCGTCAACAGGCCGAATTTATTAGCGCACTGAACTGTCTGCTCATGGCCCTCATCTACTCAGATGAAGACGACGTCAAGCCACTGGTCAAACAGCTCCTAATGGAAGCATTAGATGCTGAAGATATTGATCTCCCCGGCATTAACTGGCGTGAACAGTATCAACGCATTTTGCTGATGAAATGGCAAGGCGATTTACGCTCTACGGTTGGCAAAGCGCTCGTCGACCTGAATGATGACATTCTGAACCTCGGCATGCCGGTCGACATCGACTGGAGTCAAATGAACCGCTATTTTCAGCTTGCAGAGCTGTACTTGAGTAGTTTGCGCGTGGCCACAGTGAGCGGTCAACAACAATGGGTTTCAACATTGCTGTTCCCCATCTCAAGCTAGCCGACCGTTTGCACTTATGGCAACTCTCACAGGGACGTTAGTCAAGCCGCTATTGCAGTTCTAATAAATTCTCAGTACACTATAGGTGCGCCGGTATCTGACGAGAGCCGGACGTAAAAATTTTTTCTGACAATCGAACATCACATCTGCGCCGGTTTTCCGGCTGGAGGCAAAGGAGAATCCATGTCTACCCAAGCAGCACCTCGTAAAAAAACTACAGTTCTTTCGTTGCGCAAAAAAAAGCGCGCTGGTGTGCCCATCACCATGATGACGGCATACGACTACCCATCTGCTCGTTCAATTGAAGACGCTCAGCTAGACATGATCCTTGTCGGCGATTCGCTCGGCATGGTGGTCTTAGGTTATGACAACACCCTGTCTGTCACCATGGACGACATGATCCACCACTGCAAAGCGGTGGCCCGTGGCGCCCAGACCCCAATGCTGGTTGGCGATATGCCCTTTATGTCCTACCAAGTGGACATCAAAGAAGCGGTTCGCAACGCCGGTCGTTTATTGGCGGAAGGCAATATGGACGCCATCAAGTTAGAAGGTGGCATTGAAATGGCCGACACGGTTCGCGCCATTGTCAATGTTGGCATTCCAGTTGTGGGTCACATTGGTCTGACCCCACAGTCTGTCAATCAACTTGGTGGGTTCAAAGTGCAGGGTCGCAAAGCCACTGCTGCGGCAAAGCTGTTAGAAGACGCGTACGCCATGCAAGACGCAGGCTGTTGCGCCCTGGTGCTAGAAGCCGTGCCGGACAGAATTGCGCGTTACATTAGTGACACCTTGGACATTCCAACCATCGGGATTGGTGGTGGGAACGGATGTGACGGACAAGTCTTGGTCTACCACGACACGCTAGGCTTCTTTGATAAATTCACCCCGCGCTTTGTAAAGCAATACGGGCAACTGAATAACGTGATTGGCGAAGCGCTCGCCAACTACAAAGCCGAAGTGGAAAGCCGCGCATTCCCTGCGCCGGAACACAGTTTCACTATGAAAGACGAAGAATGGGATGCATTCCTAGACTTAGTTGAACCTAAGATCGACGCCAAAGACTTCTTCGCAATGGGTGCCAGCCGCTAGGCATTCCTGACAACTCCTTTTGATTTTTTAGCCGCGGATGAACGCGGAGAACACGGATAAAATACGAATAATCCGTGTTCATCCGTGCTCGTCCGCGGCTATTTTTATTTAGCATGATAAAACCGACAATTACGATCATTGGCACCGGCGCTTTGGCCTCGTTGTTTGCAGCGCGGTTGGCACCGTTTGCGGACGTGACCATGTTAGGCTCTTGGCCAGCGGCGCTAGCGCGTATTCAAACTGTCGGCCTAACTCTCATCGATGGTGAGACGGAGACGCTGGTCACCAATGTCACCGCCACCAGTAACCCAGTTGCCGTTGCGCCGAGCGACATTGTGCTGGTGCTGATCAAAGCTTGGCAGACGGAACGGGCCGCTAAGCTCATTCCCGAAGTGTTGAAACCAGACGGTCTGGTCATCACACTGCAAAACGGGATTGGCAACGCAGAGACCTTAGCTGTAAAAGTAGATTCCGCGCAGATTGTGACCGGCATCACGACGCAAGGGGCCAACATGCAAGGCCCCGGCATTGTCAAAGCCGCTGGCGACGGGCTGACCCAGTTAGCGATGGTTCCAATAACGCAAGCCAAGCTGATCGCCATCCAGACCATGTTTAATGCAGCTGGCTTACAAACTACGCTGACGGAAACCCTAGACTCAGCCGTATGGGAAAAACTGGTCATCAACTGCGGCATCAATGCATTGACTGCCATTTTGCGCTGCCGCAATGGAGAATTGTTGGAAAAGCCTACCGCTCTTGAGTTGATGGATCAGGCTGCGTTGGAGGCGTTCAATGTCGCAACGGCACAAGGCATTATGTTAGACATTGATCCCGTTACACGCGTGCGCGGTGTAGCCGCAGCGACCGCCGCCAATCGGTCTTCAATGTTGCAAGACGTCGAGCGCGGCGCCCTGACCGAGATCGATTCAATCAATGGTGCCGTGGCAAAGATCGGTGCGGAGTTAGGGGTTGATGTGTCTGTGAATGCAATGTTGACGAAATTGGTGAAGGCTTTGTAGAGACACTGCCCGCTGCCTGCCCTGAGCGAAGCCGAACGGGTCTCAGCGACCATGAACATTTATCCTCGCAGTACAATTGACGGTGTAAAGTCACTGCTGTCGATAATTCACAATAATTTTTTACAACCACACACTCTATAAATCGCAGTTTCTGAACAACGCCAATCGTAACGGCCTATTTACGATTTTGGGTCACCAAGACGCCACACCGTGGACGTCTCTACAGTAAAACCACTATGAACATCCTTATTATGGGCGGCACCCAATTTCTGGGCCGCCACATTACCCAAACTGCGTTGAATAACGGACACACTGTCACGCTTTTTAACCGTGGCAAGACCAATCAAGACTTGTTTCCAACTGTCACGAAGCTCAAAGGAGATCGGGCTGCAGGCGATTTGACAGCACTTGAAGGCACTAGTTGGGATGCCGTCATTGATGTCAGCGCCTACTATCCACGGGCGGTGCGGGAATTGTTGGAGACGGTTGAAACGCAGCACTTCACACTCATCTCAACCATCTCGACTTATGCGAGTGAGGCAACGCTCAATCAAGATGAAACTGCGCCTTTGTCTGACCCGATTACAGATACGGAAGAGATTACTGGCGCAACATACGGTGGCTTGAAGGTTGCTTGTGAAAACGTGTGTCACGCACTCGCGGCAGACAAAACTTTGTTCGTGCGCTCTGGCTTGATTGCTGGCCCAGATGATCACACAGATCGGTTTAGTTACTGGCCGTGGCGAGCAGCGCAAGGTGGATGGATGATTGCCGCCGGTGATCCAAGTACAGCCTTTCAGATTGTTGACGTACGTGATGAAGCTGAATGGATTCTGCGTCAAATCGAAGCGCAGGCAACTGGGGCGTTCAATGTGACGGGTAAACCCATCTTGCTCGAAAAAATTATTGAAACAACTGCGGAGTTGACCAACCAAGACACCCGTCCGCTTTGGCTCAGCCACGCAGACTGTGAAGCACACGATATTCGTCCTTGGGTCGACTTACCATTGTGGGTACCGGGCGATGCCACCAAAGGACTGCACACGTTCAACATTGACAAAGCTCTCGCTGCGGGACTGACGTTTCGCCCGCTAGAAACCACCATTGCAGACACGCTTGCCTATCTCAATAATCGCCCAGACTCCAAATTAGTGACGGGGTTAGACCCAGAGAAAGAGCGACTGGTGTTGGCGAAATTATTGTAAGTGCTACAAAGCGTGGGTCTTGAAGACCCACGCTTTGTGAATAATTATGGACTCTTTCAACTTCCCCGAAATTCACGTTGGTATTGCCGAAAACACGGACGCACCCACGGGCTGTACCGTCTTCTACTTCCCAGACAAAGTCCAAACTGCCATCGATGTGCGTGGCGGATCTACAGGCATCTTTGGCTTAGATGAAAAGCTGACCGCTGGCGACGCCATCACCGATGCGCTCTGCTTTGCGGGCGGGTCACGCTATGGCTTAGAAGCGTGTGCAGGCGTCCAAGCGGAGCTGTTGAACAAAGGTTACACGGCTGACTGGACCAACATTGCCCGCGTACGCGGTGCCATTTTGTATGACTTTGGCTACCGCGAAAGCGCGGCGTATCCAGATAAAGCGTTGGGCATGCAAGCCTTTCAAAATGCCAGGTCGGGCGTGTTCGCGAGTGGACCACGCGGTGCGGGCATCAATGCGCGCGTCGGATTGCCGAAGAAAGAGCCTGCCGGGCAAGGGATGGCTTTTGGCGAATGGGATGGAACCAAGATTGCCGTGTTCACTGTTGTCAACGCGGTTGGCTGTATTGTGGGCGCAAACGGTAACGTCTTGCGCGGCAATTACGATGCTGACACCCAAACGCGCCGTTCGATGTTGGACTTGTTAGACGCTGATGATTTGACTCTACCGGGTGGGAACCGTCCCCGCGCGGAAGAAAACACCACACTGACCTTAGTCGTGACCAATCAGGCGTTGAATGGCTGGCAACTGCGGCAGCTTGGACGCCAAGTGCATAGCGCCATGGCGCGGGTTATTCAGCCCTTTCAAACCGTGTGGGATGGAGATGTCTTGTTTACGGCAACCACCAATCAGGTAGAAACCGCAACGTATAAGGATGTGGTGCCACTTGGCGTGCGCGCCTCACAGTTGGCAATTGAGGCGGTGTTGGGATGTTACAGCCCTTAAATCAAAATCGCTGCGAATAAATAATGAACGCAGCGATCTGATATAAAAAATAAATTGAATAATGCCTTAGTGTAGGTTTTCGTCGTCCCAACTCTCATTTTGGCCCGGCTTGACCCCGAACCGCTTTTCTAGGAGATAGAAGAACGAGCCCATTTTCCACTGTTTGTCCTCCAGTCCTAAGTCTTCAGGCCCCGCATCGATGGCGTCAATCAGCTCATCGATTTGGTCGTCCTGAAGCATGTAATCGTCTTCCCCGTCATTTCTCGAACGCTTTGATCTAAAAAAATTCAACATAAACACAAGATATCTGCCTCCCTTTTAGCGGTGTGAATGCGTGTATCTTGTTTGACACCGGTCACAAAAGTGGACACAGTGAATTTAGTAATCAATATTAGCGATAGTAAAACAAAGGGATAAGAAAACGGCATACTTTCTGTGAAAGTATGCCGTAAATAATTTAAGTACTATTGGATTTGACTGTATTTGCTACGTTAGATCACAAAGGTCACAAGTTCGTCACAACGCCTTAGAAGGCTCATATCTTGTGGCAAGCCACAAGCCCTGCATTAGCCCTTTTGCGGCAACAGTTCATCACGCAAGCGGCGCAGATTGTCATCTGAAAAGAACTCAGACGGTGGAATGAGCTCCGCTGCAAACTCATTGAAGACTTCAAAGGACCGCGTTTCAACTTCAAACTTATTGCGTGCTTCGGCATCATCGGTGATGTCATCTGCGACGCGCTGTTGAATAAGTTCAGCCGTTTCCGCTTTCTTATTGGCTTCTGGCACAATAATCGTCTTTTTCATGCTTTCGTCTTGCGACTGAAAAAAGGACGAATACTTGAAAGTGTGCATCACCGAAATTTCGCCGAGGCTGCGGTAGGCTTCAAACTGATCATCATCAAAGAACTGATCCCCCGTCGATTGATGTGGGAATTTACTGTCGCGGTTGGTGCGATAGTAAGTGGTCAGCTGCGTTGGCTCATCGCCGGTCAGCGTTGGCTTCACCACAATCAGCCAGCCTTTCTTTGGTTCACCATCATCACTTGGGTAATGGATCTCGCCAATGGCAGCGTGTTGTTGCGAGTAGCCCGACGCATCTGGAATGATGGCCGTGAGATCAATATCGATTTCAATCCGGTCATCGATGTAGGCTTGGCGGATGACGTTTGCTAGTGAAGAGAAGTAGTAATCGCTATCTTCCCCAGCATCCACTGCGATGATCACACGGCACTGGCGTTTCAACAACGGGGCTAAGCTGGTGTTGTCGCCCGTGTGCGCACCGTCAGACAGATTAATGAGCTTTGACGTTTCAGACGTGGTCCCAAACAATTCTTGTAACAGGTACTTGGGCCAGAATGTGCGCCCTTCCCCTAACGGATATGGGAAGGTTGCTTCCCCCACGCGCTCCCAAAAGCCGCGCTTGCGCTTCTTTTCTTCTTCAGAATAATGGGTCGGATTCAGCATCCAGTAGCCCAAACGGACGTTGAACAGAGTCGTAATAAACGCCGCAGCGAAGAACGAATACAGACCGGCACCAGAACCAACCGCCGCCCCAGAGATCGCAATGGCTCGCGACAGTTTGATGCCGACATTTGAGTGCACCAACGTCTCTTGGTTCGGGTTGACTAAGTATTCATCGGTGCTGACATAGCCTGTGGTGTCAGACCCGCAGTAGTCGCGCGTAAAGGTGAAATAGTCCGACTTCCGATCCTTCACAGCCAAGTTAGAGCTGCCCAGCAGATTGAGCGAACTGAGAATGATGTGATACGGCCCGGTACTGCCATCTGGATTGATGTCACGCATGCACAGTTCGCGATGGTCACGCACCGTATGCACTTCCCCATTCCGATCTGTGGTTTCGGTCATCAGGAACGTTTCAGCAATCCGATCTCGATAAAAGTAATGCGGTGACACGCGGTTGTAGTTGATGACTGACCCAAACACAATGAAGGTCAGCATCGCCAGCATGCCAATGAAGGCCACCGTGCCAATATCCCAGACGGTTGTTAAGTTCAGCGTTTCAAAGATGACTTCATAGAAATAAACGCCGGCACCCATAATCAGCCACACCAAACTGCCTAGTAAGGCATTGCGCAGCGCCGGAGAAAGCGTAATCAGTTGCTTGAGGAAATTACCGCCCGAGTCATCGCGTGAGCGTGACAGCCACGCTGCCCACAACGCCGAAAAGACAACCGTTGCGGCTGGGAGGATGGTGTTTTGCGTGCCAGTCTGGCTTGTCGCCGCCTGTGTGGTGACGTAATGCGGCAAGATGAGCACAGTGGCAATGAGGAAGAAGATCATTGCGTAGGTGGCGTAGCCTTGGAAGATGGACAGCCCTGAACGAAAGTCAAACGTCCAACGCTTGGCATTCATAAAGAACGGATGCGCAATGACCGTCCCGACCCGCACGCCTAAGGAAAACAGGAATGGCGTAAGTAGCCAGAAAATTTCTTTCGATGAGGCGCTCTCCATTGCTGGTGTCGCCTTCAAGAGAAGCAATGTGATCCCCATAGCAATGGTAGCGATGAACGCCATCATGATGAACGCACCGCGTTCGTACCGCGCCTTGCGCGAACGATTGCGCCGATCATCACGGGTGGTGGTGCGCTCAATGAGCCAGGTCGATGCCCGCGTCAGCGAGCGACGCACAACGTTTTGATTCTCTTTGCGGCTTGGTTTATTGCCAGCATAAGAACTACGCGCATGCGTTTTGCTACCGTCCTGCGCAATGTTGTACAGCAGAAATACCGCGACAACAGCGACGACCATTCCAGTAATAAAAGAGACCTGTCCAGCGCGAAAGGCAAGCAATTCCACCACAAAGATTTCATTGAGTGCCGCCATCAATGCAGTGCGCAAACTTGGGTCTTGTAACGCAAATGTGGGTTGTAGCGCCGGATCATTGACGAAAAGCCCCGGTGCCAAAATACCTGCAATGGAATAGTGCAACGCAGCCACAGCCAAGAAAAAGGTCATGAAGATGCCAATGGTGAAGAAGATCCCCGTAATGGAGGCCCCAATTGCCCGCAGCATATCAATTGAAAATAGGTTCAGTTCAGGAATGATGAAGTTGCCACGCCGACGCAAGTGCGCCACCTGCGCATTGAGCCCCGGATCACTCGATTCGCATTTTGAGGGTTCGTTGGGGTCACTGTCGCATTTCTGACGGACATCGAACCCTTTGATGTTGGGGTTCAACGGAAAGTTTTCGTGCTTCGTCGTGAATTGATGCGTCACCGACAACAGCGAGGTCACACACGCGCCAATGTAGCCGCCCCCAGACACTGTGCTCAAGTAGTCCACATACGGCAGGATTCCCAGCTTAGACAAGCCCTGAATAATGCCAAGATTGAACGTCGCAGAGCGAATTCCCCCGCCTGAAAACGTGAGGCCAATAGAGCCTTGGTCTTCCCAAGATTTCTCTAGATTCTTGATCCCAATGGCGTCCCGCCGTTTGTCGACGAATTGCTCTTCAATATCAAGCATTTCCGACCATTCGGATTTGGTTACATAGGTCTTTTTAGTTGTAGTCATAGTGCGGCAACAGGTGGTTACAGGTTGTGTTAGCCCCTTAACGCATTGGATGCATCAATTTCGGAACGAAGGCTATACACGTGCTAACTTTAGCGTATGT
>JAHDIM010000485.1 GCA_020630805.1 Anaerolineales bacterium | reverse complement strand
TGCGCTTCGATGCGCTTATCAATGAGCCCTTGCGAAATGAACTGGAGTCCAAACAAAATCAGAAAGATAATGACCACAAACTCTGACATTTGCAGCACCCAGTCACTCGCGGTGATGGTGCGCGACACAGGCTCCAAGCCCGGAATGACAATGTCGTTGAGGGAGATATAGGCTGCTGCCGACTTTGTCATCAGCGTGACGAGTATGTTGAACAACGCCACGCGAAAGCTAAACATCAGCATCCCTAGGAAGACAAATAGCGTGAAGTAGACCGACCCACTGCTATTTAGGCCAAAGATAAAATGCTCGTAAGCCCCGACCAGCAGCGGCAGGACACACAACACAACCGCCTTCAAGTTGCGCGATGTTTTCGGACGATCCAGCGCCAACACAACTAAGACCAAATACAAGGCTAGATAAGGCGCAATGGAGCTAATGTGCCCGCGACGCAATGCATTGATGCTGTAATACACCAACACCGGCAGCATCAGCGTTGCGCTAATACGGATGATGAGCAGCGTATATTGCTGTCGGAGCGTTTGCAGGAAGTTATCTTGTTCTGCTTTGAGGAAATCTGCGGCGCGCATTGCGAGACTACCCATCCATACTCATATGAATAGGTTTAGAAAAAATTTAGTTTAGTTTAGTGAGAATATATTAGCTGACAACAACAATTTTTCTTATTGCAGGTGAATACAGTACTACAAACCATTGTATTGCAAAACTGCGATTTATATAAGTGTTGAGAGAATTTGGATCACAGCTGATGTGTTAGGCGCATCACCCACGGCTCACCGATAGCTGCAACGTCTCCAGTCGCCGGATTGCAAGGTCCTGCGCCCAACGCGGGGTGTCCGTGAGTTGCAAGTGAGGAAATGCCGCTACCAGCTTTCGGAGCGCAATTTCTCCCTCAAGCCGGGCCAGCGGTGCGCCAATGCAGTAATGCACGCCAAATCCAAACGCCACGTGCTTCATATTGTCTCGATCTAGCAAAAACTGGTCTGGATTTGGAAAGTGCGCGGGATCACGATTCGCAGCGCTAAGCATAGGAAATACCATCTGGCCTTTGCGAATTTGCGCATCGCCAAGGGCAATGTCACGCGCAGCAATGCGCCACATCCGTGGAACGGAAGGCTCTAGACGCAGCGTTTCTTCGATGGCAATCTTCGTACGTTCAGGACGCGTTCTGAGTGCTTCATACGCAGCCGGAGTCTGTAACAGCAAATAGAGGCCATTGGTAATCAAGTTTGTGGTTGTGTCATGGCCAGCAACAAAGAACGTCACGACAGTAGATGTCAATTCATCTAGCGTGAGGCGTTCCCCTTCTGCTTCAATCTTGACTAAGTTCCCAATCACATCAGCCGTTGGCCGCTTCCGCCGCTGGGCCACCATGTCACCAATGTACGCGCGCATCTGCTTGAGATTGCCATGCGCGTTGGTGGCCGATTCTCTAGTAATGCGACCGCCTTTCTCAAAAAGTTGATTGATGGCTAATGCCCAGCCTTGAAACAAATGAATATCGGCCTGCGGGACGCCTAACATTTCGCCAATAATAGTCGCCGGCAGCGGATAGGCAAATGAGTGAAGTAGATCGAATTCAGACTGACCCTGCAACGCTGCAATTAGGTCATCGACTACGTGTTCTATGCGACGAGTCCAATGCGCCACCATGCGCGGGGTAAAGGCGCGATTCAGCAGCCCGCGCAGCCGCGTATGCACTGGTGGATCGGTGTGGGCCAGGCCGGTTTCGTAGTGAAACAGCAGCGCTGCCTTTGCCTCAGCAACATCGTCCGGCAATTGTTTGATGAGGTGCGTGACGCGGCCAAAGTTGACAAAGTTGTCATAGTCTTTCAGGGTACTGACAACATCTTCATAGCGCGTTAAGACCCAGACGCCCCACGCCTCTGACCAATATACGGGAGATTGCGAGCGTAATTTATGTAGTGCCTGATGTGGGTTTTGGTAGAAGTCGGACGAGAGCAGGAGTGCGTCTAAGTGGTCGGAATTCATGAGAAAGAAA
>JAHDIM010000093.1:3056-12809 GCA_020630805.1 Anaerolineales bacterium | reverse complement strand
TCTATGGAAGTCGGAAATATCGAAGTCGTTGATATCGACGCGCAAATGCGCAGTGCTTACTTGGATTACGCGATGAGTGTAATCGTGGCACGCGCATTGCCAGATGCTCGGGACGGGCTAAAACCTGTCCACCGTCGCATTTTGTATGCGATGCATGACATGGGCATCAAAGCCAGTTCGTCATACAAAAAGTCAGCCCGGATTGTGGGTGAGGTGCTCGGTAAGTACCACCCGCACGGCGATGGCGCAGTGTATGACTCTATGGCCCGTATGGCGCAGGATTTCTCCATGCGCTACATGCTGGTCGATGGACAAGGGAACTTTGGCTCTGTCGATGGCGACTCGCCAGCTGCAATGCGTTATACCGAAGCGCGGCTGGACAAAATGGCCGAAGAACTGCTGACCGATATCGATAAAGAAACCATCGATTTTGTTGACAACTTCGACGGCTCCCTGCAAGAACCAGACGTACTGCCTGCGCGCCTACCCAACCTATTGCTCAATGGCACCAGCGGGATCGCGGTCGGGATGGCAACCAATATTCCACCGCACAATCTCAATGAGCTTGCCTCAGCGATCATGTATTTGATTGACCGCGAAGAGATTATTGCCACGGTCGCTGAAAACGGCGAAGCCGCTGAGGACATACTGCCTGAAAAATTTGGCATGTCTGAAGGCCAGGCCAAGCGCATCACCAAGGTGTTGCTCCGCGCCCAAGCTGAAGAAGAAGCCGAAAAGCAAGAATTCGTTGATGATTACTACGGCGAAGACATTGCCACCGACACTGGTCACGGTGAAGCAACCGTTGAAGAGCTGATGTGCTTTGTCACCGGCCCTGACTTCCCGACTGGTGGTCAAATTGTTGGCACTGAAGGGATTGTCCAAGCCTACAGCACCGGACGTGGCCGCGTGATTATGCGCGCCGTCGCGGAAATTGAAGAAGTCAACAACCGCAATCGCATCATCATCACCGAGATCCCGTATCAGGTGAATAAGGCCAGTCTGATTGAAAAAATCGCTGAGCTAGTCCGTTCTGGCAAGCTAGACAAGATATCTGACCTGCGTGACGAAAGTGACCGCAATGGGATGCGCATTTTCATTGAATTGAAACGTGGTGCGCAGCCCAAGAAAGTTCTCAATCAGCTCTACAAGCACACGATGCTGCAAACCACGTTTGGGGTGCAGTTGCTGGCGCTGGTCAACAAAGAACCGCGTTTGCTGTCGTTGCGTCGGGCGCTGCAAATTCACATCCAACATCGTTTGGAAGTCATTCGCCGCCGCGCTGAGTTTGAACTGCGCAAAGCTAAAGAACGCGCTCATATCTTAGAAGGGTTGCTGATCGCGATTGCGAATATTGACGAAGTCATTCGCATCATCCGCGAGTCGGAAAGCGCCGATGCCGCGCGTTCGGCGTTGATGAGCAGCTTTGACCTTAGCCAACCGCAAGCACAAGCCATTCTGGACTTGCAACTGCGCCGCTTGGCTGCACTCGAACGCCTCAAAATTGAAACTGAATACAACGAAATCAAGGAACGCATTGACTACCTTGAAACGTTGCTTGCCAGCGAACGCATGCAGTTAGATCTGATCAAGGGTGACCTTGGCGACCTAATGAAAAGCTATGGCGATGACCGCAAGTCAAACATTCTCTACAACGTCAGTGGCAGCCTCAGCATTGAGGACATGATTCCTGATGAAGCGAATCTGATTTCGATCACGCAACGCGGCTACATCAAACGCATGAAGCTCAAAACCTTCAAGGCCCAAGGACGCGGCGGCAAAGGCGTAAAAGGCGCATCGCTGCGGGAAGAAGATGAAATCATCGAGATGTTCCCGTGTCGTTCGCTGTATCCAATTTTGTTCTTCACGAACCGTGGGAAGGTCTACTCTGAAAAGGCCTATGAAATTCCTGAATCAGAACGCACCAGCCGTGGGATCTCTTTGCATAACATCATCCCAATGGAGCAAGGTGAATATGTGACGGCAGCAGTGCCAGTGCCAGATTTCGCAGCAGCGGACTTTGCCACCATGGTCACTGAGCGCGGCAAGATCAAGCGCGTGTCAATTAGTGCCTTTGAATCGGTTCGCCAAAGTGGTCTAATCGCAATTACCTTAGAAGACGAAGACGCGCTCAAATGGGTCCGTCTCACGCTCGATAATCAAGACATGATCCTTGTGACCCGCAACGGTCGCGCAATCCGCTTCAACAGCGCAGAAGTGCGCCCAATGGGCCGGAATGCAATGGGCGTCAAAGCCGCATCACTCAAGCCAGGTGACAAGCTCACTGGGGCAGAAATTGCGCATCCAGATCGTGAGCTGTTGGTTGTGACTGAAAACGGTTACGGTAAACGCACCGCGCTAGAAGAGTACGTCCGCAAAGGCCGCGCGACGAGCGGGGTTGCGACCATTAGCAAGCAACATATCGACATTACTGGCAAGGTGGTAGACGCAAAAGTTGTTGAACCAGACGACATGATCACGTTCATCTCTACCAACGGTCAAGCCATGCGCTGTAAGGTCGAAGACATCAATGTCTACGGTCGCGCCACCATGGGGACACGCCTGATGAATCTAAAGAAAGGCGACACCGTTGCCTCCATGGCGAAGACTAAGTCCCAGCCAGAAGAAAACGCAGATGCTCCTGCTGAGGGTGAAGCGGCAGCAGAAGGGGCTGAACCCGCAGCGCCAGCGGAGGCAGCTACAGAGTAAATTAGTTGGTTAGTTGGTGTGTTTGTTAGTTGGTTAGTGAAGATCACTTCCGTGCTTGCCAACCATCAAACCAGCCAACTAACGAACTAGCAAACAATCAATCCAACTATGGCATTCAACATCACGCGCACTGGCCCGCTAAACATTGCCTATCTTGACGATCCTGCTGCTGAAGAGCTGGCAGAGTATCTCGTCGCGATGGCCAATACCGATGGCGGCACCATCATTATTGGTGCGGATGCCAAAGGGAATGCGATGCCGAATCCGGTTCATGCTGAAGAATTCGAAGGCACTTTGCATAGCGCAGAGACCATGTGTCGGCCAATTATTCAGGCCAGTTGGGAATCACAAGTCGTGCCAGGTGGCGCAGCGATTGTCATCAACGTGCCGAAAAGCATTGAACTGCATTCGTTGGAAGACGGTCGCGTGCTAGTCCGCGCCAACAAAGAAAACAAAGCCCTGACGGGCGAACAAATTCGTCATCTTTCAGCCACCAAGTCAACTGGCGATTTTGAAACGCAAACCGCGAATGGTGCCAAGCGCTCAGATTTTGATGACGATGTCATTGCAGAGTATTTGGAAAAACGCGAAGCCCGCCAAGGGAAACAACTCGACATTGACATCGACGAACACTTGCAGCACATCGGGGCGTTAGATCAAGACGGCAACCCCACCAACGCTGGAGTTCTGTGTTTTGCAAAGCATCCGCAGTTTTTGCTGTCGCATAGCGACCTACTATTTGTAAAGTTTGCCGGCACCGATCCACGTGGTGCTGACGGCGCTGTTGGCTATGGTCGTCGTGAAGAAATTTCGGGACCACTGCCACACATCATTGAACGCGCATGGAAGCTGATTTTGGAAGAAATGGCGATCAGTGCCACGGTAAGTGGCTTGACCCGCGAAGAAACCACGGAATATCCGAAAGCAGCCGTGCGTGAAGCGCTGGTCAACGCAGTGTGTCACCGTGACTATCGGCTAAGTGGCCGTCGCATTGAAGTGCGCATGTTTGCGGACCGCATGGAAATTATCAGTCCTGGTGGCTTACCGGGCTACATCACTGTGGATAACATTGTGGAAGAACACTTCTCCCGAAATCCACGGTTAGTCTCGACCTTATTCCAGTTTGGTTACATTGAAGAGCTTGGGTTAGGCGTGGACTACATGATCGAAGCAATGGCAAATGCAGGACAACAGCCACCAAAGTTCGAAGCCAAGCCACATTCATTTACGGTCAAACTGTTCAACAATCGCGACCGCCGACCAACGCCAACGTGGTCCAACAGCATGAATGAGCGCCAAACGCGCGCGCTGACCTACATTCGCGAGCATGGACGCATTACCAACCGTGAGTATCGGCAGTTGTGTCCAGATAACAGTCCTGAGACGCTGCGGCTAGACTTGGTTGACTTGGTCAATCGGGGCGTACTGCTGAAGATTGGGGCGAAGAAAGGGACTTACTATATTTTGAAATAGCAAAAAAGCGAGCGTAACAGCTCGCTTTTTTGATTCAAGGTAGTGATATGGCAAGCCATATCACGTGATGTATTTTCGAACTCGTGACACGGCAAGCCGTGTCACGACGATTGGGTGTAGGTAACGCGGTTACGGCAAAATCTTGATCCCTACATTCTTTGTCTGCACATAGTTCATCATGGCGGCGAGGCCTTTTTCGCGGCCAAAACCGGACTTTTTGTAGCCACCAAATGGTGTTTCGACACCGCCAGCCCACCACTCATTGACATAAATCTGACCGGCTTTCAAGTCACGCGCGGCGCGCATGGCTTTGTTGAGGTCATTGGTGAAGATGCCGGCGCACAGGCCATAGTCTGAGTTATTAGCGATGGCAATGGCTTCTTCTTCGTCATCAAATGGGATCACGCTGAGAACCGGACCAAAGATTTCTTCTTGTTCAATGCGTGAGCCAGATTGCACGTTGGTGAAAATGGTTGGTTGCATGAAATAGCCTTCACGGTCCGCCATCGATCCACCAATGATCATTTCAGCTTCATTTTTGCCAACATTGACGTACTCTTGCACGCGTTCCAACTGATTGTTGGAAATCAGCGCGTTGACGAAGTGGCCTTCGAGGCCATGACCCATGGTGAGATTGCTGGTGACATCGGCAAGGGTTTCGACGACTTCATCCATGTAAGAGCGATGCACAACCATGCGTGACATTGCCGAACAGACTTGGCCACTGTTCATGAAGATGCCCCACTTGGCTTGTTCAACTAGATAATCCAAATTGGCATCTGGGAAGACGATGCCAGCTGACTTGCCACCCAGTTCCATCACGGTTGGAATGACGCGGTCAGCTGCGGCATGCATAATGCTTTGTCCGGTGCCAACTGAGCCAGTGAACACAATCTGATCCACACCGGGATGACTCACCAATGCAGCGCCAGCTTCGTGACCATAGCCACACAAAATATTCAACACGCCGTCTGGCAAGCCAACCGCTTCTGCGGCATCCGCTAAGTAGTAAGCCGTCAATGGGTCAAGCTCAGGGCTTTTGATGATGACAGTATTCCCCGTTGCCAAGGCAGCGGCGACTGAACGCACGGCACACTCTAGCGGATAGTTCCACGGCACAACGTGGGCAGTGACGCCGAAGGGTTCGTAGACGGTGAAGTCAACGTAGCCATCGCCCAAAGGAATTGAGGTGCCTTCCATTTTGTCGGCATGGCTGCCGTAGTATTCAAAGAAACGCGCCGAGCTTGTCACTTCAGTGACTGCCTGATCTAACGGCTTGCCGCTATCGATGCACAATACACGTGCCATTTCGTCGAGATTGTCCATGAGGTATTTCCCCATGCCCATCACTTTCCGACCGCGTTCAATGGGGCGGACGCCTTTCCATTCACCTTTTTCGTGACACGCACGCGCAGCAGCAACGGCCATATCCACTTCAGCTTGGCCAGCGCGAGCGACCTCAGCAATTAGCTTTTCAGTGGCAGGGTCGTAGACAGGAATTTTTTCAGGATTATCGACCCATTGGCCATTGATGTAGTTCTGCCAAGGGTGAGAGACGTTTAGGTTGTAGTCAGACATGGAGATTAGTTTGTAAGTTGGTTGGTTTACTGGTTGGCTAGTTGGTTCGTATCTGTGCACACAAGCACTAACAAACCAACCAACTAGCCAACTAATTTACTAATTCACGCACAAAGCGCATGTTCGCCAAAGGGTGTCCAACGGCTATTGAAACCGATGTCTTCCATTTGAGAGAGTTCGTCGCGGGCAGCGTACCAAAGGTCTGCCCACGCGCTTACGTCATTGAGTTCTTGTTCAGGGTTAGCTTTACTGCGCGCAACAAAGCCAGGGAACCAGTGTCGGCCTGTTGCTTGACCAATTTTGTTGAAACGCAGGTCAAAGCTCCAGCGAATGCGGTCTGAGTTATTATCCAAAGCTGCATGCTGCGTGCGCTGATGCAGCAACACTACCCCCCCTTTTTTCACTGGCAGATACACAATCTGGTCTTTGGCAATTAGGTCTTCCGGAATAAATATTTCAGATGCGCTTTGCGTCAAGCCTGGGCAATGCATGGTGCCATTGTTTTCAATATGGCTACGCGGCACGCACATCATGCAGCCGTTTTCTAAGGTAGCATCTGTCATGGCAATCCAGACAGTGAGCATATTGCTTTCAAGTGCATCATCGGTCAGGACAGCTTCATCTTGGTGCCAATAGGTCTTGTGCACGTTAGAGTCTAGTGGGCGGTCTGGCAGTGCCGAAACAGGTGGTTTGATGCGTGTATGTTGCGTAGGGTTGCTGTACAACTCAGGTCCTAACACTGACTCGGCAATGTCTAGAATTTTCGCATTACGCAAAATGTTATAAAACGTGGCTGGGCCAGTGTTGAGTTGCGTATCGGCAGGGATGTTCGCTGTCAGCGGCAGCGAAATATCCAAATGTTGATAGAGCGTGTACATGTCATCCATTTCGTGGAGCATGGCCGTGTAGCGCTCTTCAAATGGCAAATGGGCATAGGTCTGACTAAGCACACCTTTTTCAACCAGCCGTGGCGCTTCGCGATCCAAAATACCGGTGTATTCCACACGTACTGGGTCTAGCTCAGCATCTGACAATACGTTTTCAATAATGAGATAGCCTTGGGAATTGAAGTGTTCAATTTGGGTGGGCGAAAGTTTCATCTAATGCTCCTTTGCGTTATCAATGACAAGACTGTCGAAGTGTCCTTTCCGACATCAGCATAATTGAGGGAATTGTACGGCACTCTGCGTTAAGTGCTTTATAAAATCCGCGCTAATCATCGGAGGAAATAGCGCAGCTTTCAGCTTCAGCTTTACTTTACCTACCAATACCTAACCTCAATTAATTATCATGTTTCGCAGGGTCATTTTTGATGTATTCTGGTAAATAGGGAAATATCACATCAATTTATAAGCTTGCCGTGTTTGGCACTAATTTTGCAGATATAGATTCCCATAATTGGTATAAACGTCTGTTTATCCCAAATTATTTCCCAAATATCCCAAATTTCACTTGGGATATATCGCAAACAGCGACAAATTGGGAATTTATCCCAAATGTATTTGGGATAAATTGGGATAAATTTTGGATAAATGAGTAATCTTCAACTATTTAGCTTTGGCATCGCTGGGCTAGCCAGCTTGTGTTATATCGCACTGGCCGGTTACATTGCCGTGCGAAAAGAGCTTAAGGTCACCCGTATATGGATGGCACTCTACTGTTTTTGGGGTGTTGTACTGGTGATTCTGCACATCCTGTCCATCTTCGAATTCCGCCTATACGGATTCGGTACTTCGATTCCCTTAGTTCTCACCAGCTTCATTAGCACTGCCTTACTTGGGATAACGACATTCTCATTCCTAGAATATCGGTTGTCCTATATTTGGCCTGCTGCCGCAGCTGTCTTTGCCTTTTTGGTATTGGCACTAGAATTCTCTGGTCTCATTCCACCAATGCTTGGGTTGACTTGGCGCAGTGCAGTCTTTAGTTCAACACCCATTATTGGCGCCGTCGCCTTATTCCTCTGGATGTTCCTCGGCGTTACCATCTTTTCCAATATGCTGTTTGCGCTCTCCCGCGCAACGCTACCTTTGCATGCCAACCGACTGATGTGGTGGGCACTCAACGTTGCTTTTGTTGGCTTCTCTGAACTCGGCAGCACATTCCTGCCAAACTGGCTCCCCATCTTCGGGGTCTTAGCCCGTCTGTTGAGCGTCATTGGTCTGGTCTACACCGCCTCGTTTACTCGCCTTGTTGATATTCGCAATTTCTTGCGGACGTTCATCGGGAACGGTGTACTGGTGGCCATTACCTCAGGCATCATCTTGATGGCGATTGGGGTGGGGCAACGCGTCATTAGCGACCCATCGTTGGCAGGTATTCGGGGCTTACTCGTCCTAATTGCTTTCGCCATAGCCCTCGCCATCATTTACCAAATTCTACGAAACATTGCGACAGGCCTGATTGAGCAACTCGTGCTTCGGTTCGGGTTTGATGCCAACCGCGTAATTAGCCGCTATGCCCAACGCATTGCAAACGTCTTGGAATATGACGAACTTGCGCGGGCATCAGCCGAAACTTTACGCAGCGCCGTTGAATCCCGTTCAGGTGCACTGCTATTGTTCTCTACTGGGAACGAATCGACTTTCATTGAAGTTGTTCCTGGCCTTGGAAATGTAGAAACAACGCCAATTGAAATGCGCCTCAGTAGCGCATTCTTGCAAGTGCCAGCGCGCACACGTCAGCCCATTCTGCAGTACAACATCGATGTTGACCGCAAATTCCGTACCTTGACGGACGCTGAACGGGCGTGGCTGAAAGGCTTAAATGCCGATGTCTTCATGCCGATTTTGGATCGTAATGAGATGACCGGCATGCTGGTCTGTGGCTCTCGCTTGAATGGTGAGCCATATCGCCCGCGCGAACTAAATTTGATGGCCTCAATTGCGGACCAAACCGCAGTGGCGCTCAAAAACGCTCGGCTGTACGACAACCGCACGCGCATGCTCGAAGAAATGCGCAGTCTTAATGAAGAACTCGTTGACACCAACGAGCGACTTGAAGAAATTGACGGCGTCAAGATGGACTTCTTGACCATCGCATCACATGAATTGCGCACACCGCTTACGCGCGTCCGCGGGAGTGCTGACATTCTCGACACGCTCAATCAGGCTGGCATTATGGACCAGTCTCAAATGAGCGAAATTGTAAATACCATGCTGCGCTCTTGTGACCGGATGGAAGAAGTGATTGGGCAAATGCTAGATGCCGCGCAAATTGACGTGGAAGCGATGGAACTCAAGTTCACCGAAACCACCATGAGCGCCATCATCAAGCAAGCAATTGAGCCGTTTACAGATGCTATTCGCGACCGCCGTCAACGCCTAACGGTGCGTGGTGTGAGTGGTCTTCCGATGGTGTTTGTAGATCAGGTGCGTCTCGTTCAAGCTGCACGCCAGATCATTAGTAACTCCATCAAATACACGCCAGATGGCAACGAAATCACAATCACGACCTATCACGTCCGTGAAACGATTGAACAGCCTGAGGCGATCAAAATTGAGTTCAAAGACACCGGCGTCGGGATCGATCCGAAATATCACGATCTAATTTTTGATAAGTTCTTCCGGATTGGGAGTGTGGCTGTGCACTCCACAAGCACGACCAAGTTTATGGGTGCTGGCCCTGGACTAGGGTTACCAATTGCAAAAGGTGTTATTGAAGGCCACGGCGGCAAGATTTGGATCGAAAGTCTAGGATTTGACCGCGATGCCTGTCCTGGAACAACCGTACACGTAATTATTCCAGTCCGGCCACCAAAAATCACGTCTTCCAGCGGTTACAAGGTAGACCTTGAAGCCGAAGCAACATCTGACAACAACATCGATCTTGAACAAGAATTGGCTGATCTGATGAGTACGGGGTAGATAGCAGTTGCGAGTCTGAGTACACCTCTTATAACATAATGCTCGGCTTCGACAAGCTCAGCCTGCTTGGCTGCAACATCGCAACATCGCAACATCGCAACATCGCAACATCGCAACAATCCTACCG
>JAHDIM010000093.1:1721-2956 GCA_020630805.1 Anaerolineales bacterium | reverse complement strand
GCAACATCGCAACATCGCAACATCGCAACATCGCAACATCGCAACAATCCTACCGCGACAACTCCGGCGCGATCTCATTCGGATGCCGCCCAAAGCGTGTGGCATACCAGCGCAAGTAATCTTCTAAATTACCGCCCCAGTAGTCTAGCGTGTGGGTCCCCCCTTCAACGACGACATAGACATGATCAATATCACGCTGGCGCAGAATACGATCCATATAACGAGCGCTAACTTGTAAGCTGTCGCGCTCCCCAATATCAATGTAATAGTGCTGCTGCAACTCTGGCGGAATGCGCTCAAGCCAAATCTCAACGCTTTCTTCATCCGAATAGAAAATTGCCATACTGTGCAGCCCCAGAATCCCGAACAGTTCCGGATTCTGTAATCCCATTTGCACCGTCCAGCCCGCACCACGCGACATCCCGCCCAATGCGCGGAACGCCCGATCCTGACTAGTGTAGAAATTGTCTTCGACAAACGGAATAATATTTTCCAGAAAGAGGTTATCGAATTGCGAATCGCCGCCACGCTCACGTGGCATCGCAATGATGAACGGGCGAATATCGCCAGCAGTGATGAGTTCGTCCGCCACATCGCCAATGCCTAATTCGCGCCACGTTTGCTCGTCATGCCCCAGTCCATGCAACAAATACAGCACGGGATACCGTTCCCCTTCATTTGAATAACACGGCGGTAAATACACAACCGTTGCCATCTCAATTTCATTGACTCCTGCAATGACATCAAATTCTTGGAATTCGCCTTGCGTGTCATTACAAGTCAGTTCCGCAACGGTTGGTGTCGGCTGGATGATAAGGGTTGGCGTCGGAGTCGGTGTTGCTGGTTCGGTTGGCGTTGCCGTTGGAGGTTCCGTTGGCGTGGCAGTCGGCGTGTCTGTGGCTAGCGGTGTCGGCGTTTCCGTAGGCAGCACAACCTGAGTCGGTTCCGGCGTATCGGTAGAGGCGTAATCTTCAATATCGACCACAATGGTCGCGGGTTCAACTGGGCCAGCATTGGCTGAGCAAGCCGCCAGAAAAATACCGCTAACAATGGCAAAAAATAGTGAAATAACGCGCGTGTTCATGTCTACAAAAAGAGGAGCAAATCGCATGCCACGTTACCACCGTTACTGCCTGTTGATCGTGATCACGAATTTACCCTAAAAGCCGCAAGATTATACCCAACTCTAGGCTTAGACAGCGTTCAGATAACGTAAGAAACATTGGCGAACGTGT
>JAHDIM010000093.1:0-1621 GCA_020630805.1 Anaerolineales bacterium | reverse complement strand
CCAACTCTAGGCTTAGACAGCGTTCAGATAACGTAAGAAACATTGGCGAACGTGTATGAGCAAATACTGTGACAAACATCAACGGTGTTGTCTGTAGTTGCACATTCGACTTCGCTCAGTGGGCGACGCATGTGTGCTATCAACCCGTTTGATCCACAAATTAGTAAAAACTGCATTTATCAGTGCATCTGCAAAACCATACGCTTGACCTATCTTTCGTGTTTTTACAGAAAAAAATGATGTGACGCACCCACCACCGAGCAACGTCGTCCGAAAGTATAGGGCAGGCACTACGTGCAACTTGAGTGTGCGCCGCATAGTGAATCACAACATTTGATCACACAATAATTGCCGAAGCGTAAATCTGTGCGAGAAGATGCAAGGTATAATGATTTATCTAAAACGTTGAACAAACTTTTCAAATTCGCCTCGCACGACCCACCCAAATGAAATCGAAATTTATACCGTTTTGCCTTGTACTTTGTATGAGTATTGTCGTTTTGACCGCCTGTAGTGGCGGAGAAGACGCGAGTCCAAATACCACGAGTGAACTTCCTAGCCCCAGCGTTGCAACAGAAGCTATAGCGGCAACAGAAACCGTGATTCCAGAAGATGCCCCTACGGTTGAATATGTTCCAACAGAGGTGTTGCCGGAAGAACCGCTCGCCGCACGTTATAACGATAGCTTTGTAATGCTTGCCGACTGGGAACGTGAAGTTGAACGTCGCGAAGCAGGGATGGCCATTGCCGGCATTGATCCCGCAACCCAAACCGATTACAAAGCCCAAGTGCTAGAAGAAATGATCATTGAAGGGTTGATCTTGCAAGCTGCTGAAGTGCAAGGCTACACCGTCACTGAAGAAGAAATTGAGGCTGCATTTCAGCAAAGTCTAGATGCACGCGGTTCACAAGAAGGCTTGGATGAATGGCTAGCGCTCAATCTCTATACCGCAGACGAATGGCGTACAGAATTGGGCGTCCAACTGCTGTCAGCCAAAATTCAGACAGACGTGGTTCAAAGTGTAGGCACGACTGCACCACAGGTGCATGCCCGCCATATTTTGGTCAAAACACGCGAAGAAGCCGTAGCAATTATTGCCCAATTAGACGGTGGCGCAGATTTTGCAACATTAGCAGCAGAGAACTCTCTTGATCAAAGCACAAAGCTCAATGGCGGTGACTTAGGTTGGTTCCCACCACGGACGCTTACACTCGTAGACCTAGAACGGATTGCGTTTGAAATGCAACCGGGTGACCGCAGCGAACCGATCTCATCGCGTTTGGGCTATCATGTATTGGAAGTGCTTGAGTTTGAAGAAAATCGCGAGATCTCGCAGGAAGCACTCATTGTGCTGCAACAAGCAGCCATTGAGAATTGGGTCGAAGGCCTGAAAGCGCAATCTGTTGTGGATCGCTACGTTCCCTAACGTCTCGTGATACGCTATGGTAGGTAAGAAAACGGATAGAAACGCCGTTGCCTTACGCGTGCTTCGGCACACTTTTGGGAATTTATAAAATCCGAAGGAATTGGTTATGGAAAATCGTCGGGGCTGTTTGATGCTCAACCTCGCTACAGGCGCGGTTTTGATGCTCACATGCTGTTTTATTATGTACGTTGTTT
>JAHDIM010000092.1 GCA_020630805.1 Anaerolineales bacterium | reverse complement strand
GTTCAACGCAACTGTTTCGTCTTCGTTCCAGCCGTACCAAAGGGTAACGGTGCCTGCTTCGCCCATGGCTTCTTCGGCAACTTCTTCAGTCTCTTCTTCCATTTCCTCAGCTTCAGAGTCGGCTTCAGCCTCTTCCGCTGCGGTGTCCTCTGCTGCAGCTTCTTCTGCAGCAGGTTCTTCCTCAACTGGTGCATCTTCTGCTGCACCACCACCGCAGGCTGCGATGGCCATTGCTAATACAAGCAATAAGCTGAGGAAGACAAATTTATCTAGTTTGAAGTTCATATATCTTCTCCTCAATTAATTAGATATGTGAATAGGTTGTTTGAGACCTGTCCATCTACAAGTCTCTGTTGTGAACTGCCTGGTCGGCAGGGTCAACCAAATCTGGAAAATGAGCTCTTGAATACGCACATTTTCAGGCCTAGCCGTGAGCGCTCACGGCTAAAATAAAAAAGAGATGGGCATTCAGAATATACAAATGGCGCCTGTATATCGGTTTGAAAAGCCCAACTGTGAGCGTTCACGGCTCACTTCAAAAAAATATTATGAAATTAGAAAAATGTCGTGCTAGTGTCCAAAATACCTAACCGTGTGACGACAAGCTTGAAGCTGTGAAGCAGCTTTAGATCAAGACGCTTCACAGCTTACCATATTTACAGCTTACTTGAACCCAGTAAATTGAATTGAGTTCAATACGCGGCGGCCAACAATAAGATACAAAATCAGCAATGGCACAATACCCATGAATGTCCCTGCCATGAGACCTGCCCAGTCTGGCGCACCCTGTGGCGTTTGTTGACGAAAGATCCCCAGCGCAACGGTCAACACACGCACCGTTTCACCTTTCCCAACAATCAGCGGCCACAAATATTCATTCCAAGACTGGATGAACGTAATGATTGCCAGCGTCAACAGCGTTGGACGCGTGATCGGCAGAATAATGCTCCAAAAAATCCGGAATGGATTAGCACCATCAATCCGCGCAGCATTTTCAATTTCTGGGTTAATCCCAAGGAAGAACTGCCGCAAGAAGAACACCGCAAACGGCGTCATCAAGAAATATGGTGCAATCATGCCGCGGAAGGTATCAATCCAGCCGAGGTCGCGCATGAGCAAGAAATTCGGAATCAGCGTCACAATCCCAGGAACCATCAGCGCTGCCACATATAACGTAAACAAGAAATTACGTCCCGGAAATTGCAACCGCGCAAAGGCATATGCTGCGCAGGCGCTAAAGAAGACTTGCCCGACGGTCACTAACGTCGCAAAAATAATGGAATTGCGCAAGAACAGCATAAAGTTGAGGGATTGCCCTGACCCACCAGCTGATACCGCAACATCTGAATCAACGAGCCCTAAGACACGCTGGAAGTTGAATAAAGTCGGCTCAACCGGCATGAGTGACCATGGATTTGCAAACACGCTTTGTGCATCTGTCAAAGCCGTCCGGAGTACCCACCAGAATGGGAACAGTGTAATTAGGATAATGATGATAAGTGTGATCCAGCCTAAGACGCGGAACAAAGTCCATGGTTCGCGTGGGGCTTTACTGACATCGTTACTGCTTTGCATAATCTCTTTCCTCCCTATTTAGACGTCTGCTTCATCTGCTCGCAGCAGGTACATCTGCGCGAGGCTCACAATGACAAGCATTAGAAATAACACTACCGAAATAGCGGTGGCGTAGCCCATATTGAAGCGTTCAAAAGCTTGTTCAAAGATCAGCACATTGATCACTTCAGTGAAGTTCACTGGGCCACCTTGGGTGGTAATTGCAACCGTGTCATAAATTTGGAATGACCCAATAATGGAGGTCACCAACACAAAAGCGATGACCGGTCGCAAGAGAGGAATTGTGACACGCCAGAACGTTTGCGCCTCACTGGCGCCATCAATTTTGGCAGCTTCGTATAACTGTTCGGGAATATTTTGCAGGCCAGCAAAAATAAGCAACGCGGTGTAACCAACGTGCCGCCAAGTGTTGATCTGGGCAATTGAGAAGATGGCTAAGTCTGGGCCAATCCAGTTTTTGGGGCTTTCGGTGAATATCCCAAAGATTGAGACCAACCACTCATTCCAAGCAGTAGACCCACCGCCAAGCCAAGCAAGCCCATCTAAGCCAATGGCTTCCATCCCGACATTTACAATCCCGAGATTTTTATCCAACATGAAAAGCCACAATAGCGCCACAATTACGTTTGGCATTAGCCAAGGCAGCAATAAGATCCCGCGAACCAATGATGAACGCGTGAAGCGGTCCATCAGAATTGCAATCACGAGCGCAAGTGCTGTTTGAATTGGAATGTTATAGATCACGTACCAAGCGGTAACTTTGAGTGCATTCCAGAAGTCGCGGTCGTTCCACAGGCGGGTGTAGTTTTCAAACCCAACATAGGTTGGTTCAGCCAACATATTCCAGTCTGTCATGCTGATGCGAACACCATTGATTGCAGGCCAAACATAGAATACGGAGAACCCGATGAGGCTTGGGAGTAGAAATACAAAAGCCGCCATCATTTCGGCGTTTTTGCGCTTCTTCCACCAAGGGATGGTTTCACGAAGATTTGTGGTTGTCATGTTTCCTCTCTATTGTGAATCTGGTGGCAATAGATTACAATTTGTGAACGTTCCCGTGAACGTTCACGGAATATAACGAATGATCACAGTTCTGTCAAGAATATCGATTTACAGAACTTGTATATTCTCATTTTTGACAACTGTTTTCGCCCAGAAATCCAGCTTAAGTCCCCGTTTTTGCTAGCGCTGTTGGCGCTGCGACCGAGTCGCGTTCAACCATACTCATTGGAATTACGCGCGGTTCTAATTGCAAGTCTGGATTTTCAATGAGACGGACAAGTGACTCGACTGCTAGTCGGCCTATTTCATAGCGGTCTACTGCAACCGTGGTGAGTGCTGGGGTCACCATGCTTGAAACACGGATATTGTCAAAACCAATAATGGAAAGATCGTTAGGAACATCGCGCCCTAACTCTCGGCAGGCCTGCAATGCACCAATCGCCATCCGGTCGTTGTAACTCAATACCGCTGTCATGTTTGGCTGATTTTCTAACAGTTGCAGCATTGCTTCGTAGCCACCATCAAACGTGGGTGGTGCCGCGACAACATTATCTGAAATGCTAAGGCCACGCTGTTGCATTTCATTTTTGAATGCAATCAATCGACGTGAATCATCTGCGCGGTCTGGCTGATGCGGTGTCAACATTCCAATGTTGCGGTGACCAGCATTCCAGACACGGTCAAACGCGAGCCGAATACCTTCGCCATGGTCAACCGACATCAGGTGAATATTTGGATGCTGAATGTCCCGATTAACGAGAATGATCGGGCGATAGGAGTCAGCAAAAGCACTGAGCTGTTCAGCCGCGAGTTCGTGTGAGAACAGGACGATGCCATCTACCCGCTGTGCTGCCATTGTCTTCAGCGCCCGATGCTCTACATCGGCGTTGTCGTCTGTATTACTAATAAATACGGAGTAGCCATGCTGCATTGCAATGTCTTGCAAGCCGCGGGCAACTGAGGAGAAATAAGGGTTTGCAATATCGCCAACAATCAGGCCAATGGTGCTCGTCCGTTGGGTCACCATGCTGCGTGCTTGCAGGTTAGGCGTATACCCAAGCTTTTGGATAGCGCTAAGCACTTTCGCTTTGGTTTTGGGGGAGATTTCCCCTTTATTGTTTATCGCGCGGGAAACGGTTTGGCGGGATACGCCAGCCTCACGAGCAACATCTTCAATCGTTACGCCTTTCACAGTGTGTGAAGTGTAACCGGAAGTTTTTTATGAGTCAAAATGGATCGAGATTCTAGAATACAACGCTTGCAAGAAACGTCAAATTGGTCCGTTGTCATTGTTGGTGGCGGGATCAACGGTATTGCCACTTGGCGTGACCTTGCGCTTCAAGGTGTTGATGTGTTGCTGGTCGAACGCAATGACTATTGCTCTGGCACTAGCGCGGCGTCATCGCACATGGTGCATGGCGGCATTCGCTACTTAGAAAACGGCGAGTTCAGATTAGTAAACGAAGCGGTCAATGAACGCAACCGGCTGTTGCAAAATGCCCCACATGCCGTAAAGCCGCTGCCCACGACCATTCCAATTTTCACTAGGTTATCTGGCTTGTTGAACGCGCCACTCAAATTTCTAGGTTTACTCAACAAGCCATCTGAGCGCGGCACGCTGGTCATCAAAATTGGGATTATGCTGTATGAATGGTATGCCCGCGACACCAATACCATGCCAGAGCATACGCTCCGTAACCGCGCAACCTCACTAGCAGATTTCCCTAGTCTCAACCCAAACGTGACACATACTGCCACTTACTATGATGCGATGATGCCATCCCCAGAACGGATTTGCATTGACCTCGTGCGGGACATGGAGTTGCATTCCAATGCACTGGCCTTCAATTACATGACTGCCTCTGACTGCGATGGTACCAGCCTGACCCTTACAGATACGCTTACCGGCACGCAGCACACTGTCACCCCGCAGTTGGTTATCAATGCTGCAGGGCCTTGGATTGACTTTGCTAACGCTCGTTTGGGTCAACAAACGAAATTCATTGGCGGCACAAAAGGGTCGCATTTAGTCTTGGATCATCCTGAATTACGGCAAGCTATTGCCGACAATGAATTTTTCTTTGAGAACCATGATGGTCGCATTGTGCTGATTTATCCGCTTTATGACCGAGTCATGATTGGCACTTCAGATATCGCCATTGACAACCCAGACCTAGCGGTAACAACGGATGCAGAAATTGCCTATTTTCTAGAGATGACGGCCAAGGTGTTCCCAAAGATCAAAATTTCGCGTGATGACATTGTGTTCCACTTTTCTGGTGTGCGCCCTTTGCCAGCCAGTGATGCAAAATCGACGGGGCAAATCTCGCGTGATCATCAGATCAGAACCATTGAAGCAGGCTCAGGAACAGCGTTTCCAATTTTCAATCTAATTGGCGGGAAATGGACCACCTTCCGCGCCTTTGCTGAACAAACAACAAACGTTGTGTTGGAACGCCTTGGCAAGTCCCGCAACGTCTCCACCCAACAAGAACCTATTGGCGGTGGGCGCAACTATCCACTTGACCCAGAGAGTTGGGCGTTACGCGTTGCGCGTCAATCTAGCATTACTCACCGGCGAGCCACTGAACTCTTTGAACGCTACGGCACCGTTGGTGCTAGCGTTGCAGCTTATGAAGGCAACTATCCCGCCACCCTAAACGATGCACCAGACTACAGCGAAGGTGAAATCCGGTGGATTGTCACGCATGAGCAATGTCACCATCTTGATGATGTTTTACTTCGACGGACAATGCTAGGCATGCTCGGCCGAACGACGGACGCCATGCTGCACCATATTGCCGCCATCATGCAGAGTTTGTTAGGCTGGTCTGAGGCCGAAACACAAGCCGAAATTGTCCGTACAACTGAACTCTTACAACGCAAACATGGCGTTGTCCTCTAAAATAGACTCCTATGAGCACACCGCAATTTGATCCAACTGAACATCCACATCGACGGTACAACCCCCTGACGGGCGAATGGGTGCAAGTTTCGCCCCACCGGGCAAAGCGGCCATGGCAAGGGAAAGTCGAGCAACTCGCGCCCGACAATCGGCCTGAGTATGATCCAAAGTGCTATCTTTGCCCCGGCAATACGCGGGTTAGCGGCGGCACGAATCCAGACTATGAAGCGACCTATGTGTTTGTCAATGACTTCGAAGCGTTATTGCAAGACACCCCAGAAATGCAGCCTGACCCAGACGCGCTGATGCAAACGGCATCTGTCAACGGCACCTGCCGCGTGATGTGCTTTTCACCGAAGCACAATCTGACGCTGCCAGAAATGGAAGAAGCCGATATTGCCAAAGTGATTGAGACTTGGTCTGCACAACTGACTGAACTCGGTGAATCATTCAAATGGGTTCAGATCTTTGAAAACAAAGGCTCGATCATGGGGTGTTCCAACCCGCACCCGCATGGACAAATTTGGGCACTGGACGTGCTACCTAATGAAGTCCGCAAAGAAGACACCAATCAGGCGGCTTACTATGCAAAGCACGGTCGTCGGATGCTGGAAGATTACACTGCGCAAGAGCTTGCCGCTGGCGAACGCACCGTTGCAGAAAATGAAGACTGGATTGTGGTCGTCCCTTATTGGGCAACTTGGCCATTTGAAACCCTGCTCTTGCCTAAGTTCCCAGTCAAACGTTTGAATGAACTGACACCCTCACAACGCGTCAGCCTAGCTTCTATAATGAAAGCGTTTCTTGTGCGCTATGACAACTTGTTTGAAACGTCTTTCCCATATTCAATGGGTTGGCACGGAGCGCCATTTGACGGAGATAACGAGCATTGGCAGTTACACGCTCACTTTTATCCGCCATTGTTACGCTCTGCAACGGTCAAGAAATTTATGGTCGGCTATGAAATGATGGCTGAAGCGCAGCGCGATTTGACCGCAGAACAGGCTGCGGCGCGTTTAGTGGCATTGCCGAGTGTGCATTACAAGCTGATGGCTGATGGCTGATGGCTGATGGCTGATGGCTGATGGCTGATGGCTGATGGCTAAGCATAATTTCAACTCATAACGTTTTACTCACACTCTTATGAAAGATATCGTAACTACTGAATTCAAGGCCCGATACGGCGAAGATCCAACTTTTATTATTCGCGCGCCGGGGCGAGTCAATATTATTGGGGAACACACGGACTATAACGACGGATTTGTCTTACCGATGGCAATCAACCGCGCGGTGTGGGTTGCTTTGCGTCCGCGCAAAGACGCGACAGTCAAAGTCTATTCGGTCAACTTTGAATCTGAGGAAAGCTTTGATCTCAATGACTTCTCGCACACTGACGCTGGCTGGATTGAATACGTCAAAGGTGTCAGTTGGGCATTATTGCAAGATGGCTACGCACTAAGCGGCTGGGAAGGTGTTCTTGCTGGTGACGTTCCTGGCGGCGCTGGGCTTTCATCGTCTGCAGCGCTGGAACTTGCCGTTGGACGCGCTTTTGAAGCCGTTGCTGGTGAGACATGGGACGGCACAAAGCTTGCGCTTGCCGGTCAGAATGCAGAGAACAATTGGGTTGGCGCTAACACTGGCATTATGGATCAAATGATTTCTGCCAACGGGGAAGCCGGCCACGCCTTATTTATTGACTGTCGCTCATTAGACACTGAATTGGTGCCACTTCCAGAAGGCACTTGCATTGTCGTGATGGACACGTCAACCCGCCATAGTCACGTGGATGGCGAATACAATGAACGCCGCGCACAGTGTGAAGCTGCCGCGTCTGCATTCAACGTCAAAGCCCTCCGTGATGTCTCGGTGGCAGACTTCAATGCCAAAGCTGCCATTCTAGAGCCGCTCACCCAACAGCGCGCGCGGCACGTTGTTACGGAGAACGAACGCACTGTCGCGGCTGCCAACGCCATGAAAGCTGGTGACGTTGCGGCACTTGGGCAACTTATGAATGCCTCGCACGTCAGCATGCGCGATGACTTTGAAATTTCATCTACCGCCTTAGACAAAATGGTTGAAATTGCACAAGCCCAACCAAACTGCTATGGCGCGCGCATGACCGGTGGCGGCTTTGCTGGGTGTGCAGTGGCGTTAGTGGATGTCGGTGCAGCCGAAGGATTTGTCGCTGCAGTTGCGCCAGCTTACAAAGAAGCAACTGGTCTTAAACCAGCGTTATATGTCTGTGACGCAACCGACGGCGCACGCTTGATTGAAGACTAGTTCGCACGAGTCACTGTTATTTTCCTAAAAACGACGGGGAAGTAGTGAGTTTGGAAACTCGCTACTTCCCCGTTTTTATTTTGCACCTGAATGACAAAATATTTTCGCTAAAATAACACACTCTCGTCATGATTGAAATTGAAGCCAGTACCGTTGATCCTTTTATCCTGAGCATTCGACTCGTGTTCAATATGCTTGGCGTTCTTGTGACAACTGGGACCTTTATTGCACTCCTGTTGTCATGGCGTCAAAACGGTCTATTTGGGCGACTGATCACAATTTTTGTGGGTGCGACCTCTTTGGGGTCTTTGTCCGCAACCTATATTCGGATTGTGACGCTCAATCCGGAAGTGTTGAACTTTCCAAATCATTGGCAAATGCAGATTATTCCCAGCATTGCGGTCAATGCGGCATTGGCAATTTTCGTTCCGGTTGCAATCACATTGCATCTGGCATGTTTGGAAGCAAACATTCAACACAAGCGTTGGGTAAAAATTGTTCTCTTTGTGAACTATTTCATCTTGATTAGTCGCACCTTAGTTGCGATTGTCGTCCCAAGCAGCATGGCCCAAAGCATCACAATTTCTGCCTCGCGCGACCTGTCATTTGTCCGTCAGCCGCATGCGATTATCTACACGCTTAATGCCCTCATTACTATTGCCCTAACCGTATTTGTAATTGTTCGCTGGCGCGTGAACCGAATCTGGCAGTTTGCGCTGAATAATTTTGCCGTCATTGCAAGTTGGATCTGGCTACAGACTGCATTTGGGCAGCTCTTTTCTGGGCTGCATACAACTGCAGTTCTGGTGCTGGCGGCAATCCATATGGCCATATTCAGCTTCCGCAGTCCAGAAACCAATGTCGCCAGACGGCTCAGCTTACAAAAACAAGAGTTGCTGCAAGCAGAGCAGCAGGCACGGCAGCACGCAGAGGCCATGTTTGAAATGGCCCAAACGGCTACCGCAGAACTTAAGGCGGCTACTGAGGCTAGACAAGCGCTTGAAATTGCAGCCGCTATTCAAGCAGAGCGCGACCGGATTGGGCGCGAAACGCACGACGGCCTCTTGCAGCGCTTGAGTGGCGCCCGCTTACGCATTGAGCGCTGGCCATCGTTGCTCGGCACGGATCACAATCCAGCGCTTTCTAAAGAGTTCAATATCCTCCAGACTGAGCTGCTTCGCGGCACTACAGACTTACGCCAACTTATCCATGGATTACATCAGGGTGAGAGCCAGACAACATTTGGGCAGATTATTGCGGATACTATTACGCTAGTTGAAGCCACATATAACGTTACTGTGCATAATTTTCTCAGTTTTGACCCGAGCAGCTTTGAAAAAGATGCAGAGCATGAACTCGCTAGAATTGTCCAAGAAGCGATTACAAATGCAGGCAAACACGCGCAAGCGACTGAAATTTGGCTAACGGATGCGCTATGGTCTGAGCCAGCAGGCATTCACATTGAAATTCGAGACAACGGTTGTGGATTTGATGAGACAGCAGCCGGGTCAACATCTTCTTTTGGACTTAAGAACATGCAGATTCGGACAGCCCTTTTGGACGGTCGCTTCCGCATAGAGAGTACCCCAGATGTTGGCACCAGCATCCACCTGACAATACCATTTGACCAAAGCTAGTAGAAAACCTGCAATATAAATTAGGTAGTTATTAGATTAAGTGCTCTCTTTCTAACAAGAGAATGCTCACTGATTAAAAGAGACCTTCCGTTTTTCCCGAAAATAAGGGAAAAGCAGAAGGTCTCTTTGCTTAAGTCCCGTGCTGTCACAGGTGTTTTGACTAGTATATGCAGTACGCAACATACGACAATTTCTGGCAAACCAACTGCGTCTGCAACTAAATACACAGTCACAACGCACAGTTTGCAAATATGCAGCGCGCTGCTACAAACTGTGTACCAAGGACAGCACAAACAACTAAGCAAGGGAGCCACATTTAGCCATGAGCCACACTACCTCACCGAATACAGGTCGAAACATTGTCAAACTAATTCTGTATGCCATTTTGGCCATTATTATCATGCTCATAATGGCACTTGCTGCTTTATATTTCGTGGGCCGTTCGAGACTCGCAACAGCCCCACCGATTGCTGGCACGCCAGTAGACATTGCAACTGATGCGGAGGCTGTCACGCGCGGGGAAAAACTAGCAAGAATTAGCGGTTGTAAGAGCTGTCATGTTGGCAACTTAAGTGGAGCAGCGTTTATTGACGAAGCTCCAATTGGCTACATTCCAGCCCCTAACTTGACAAGTGGTGCTGGTGGCGTTGGCACGGCATATACTGTAGACGCATGGGAGTTAGCTATTCGGCACGGTGTTGCCGCTGATGGACGAGTCATTACGACCATGCCAGTTGGTCACTATGCCGACTATGCAGATGACGACCTTGCTGACCTCATTGCCTACTTACAACAAGCGCCAGCAGTAGATAATGAAATTGGCACGCGGCAATTGATGTTTCCTGGCAATATTATTTTTGGAGTTCTCGCATATAACAGTTGGGGGGTGAATACCATCGATCATGCTACCGTTGGCGGGCAAATGCGCCCTAGTGACGTTACCGCGTCTGCCGAATTAGGCAAATATCTGGTGGGAATTGCGTCTTGTGGCTCTTGTCACGCTGAAAACTTAGCTGGCAACGCCGGACAGCTCGATGCGCCACTTGGGCCAAACTTAACTGTCTTACCACAAGCTTGGTCTGCCGAGGAATTTAGGACCGCATTACGTTCCGGACAAACGCCCGAAGGGACGGTGTTGAGTTCTGAAATGCCGTGGGCCTATTATGCTAATTTCACCGAAGCCGAAATTGAATCGCTATGGATGTATTTAGAAACGCTCGCACCATTGGCAGACAATACGCAGTAGGGCAGGACAGGCAGTTTATAAGCGGACAATCCCCGTTTTCAATGCATATTTTGTTGCCCCAACGCGGTTAGGAACATTGATCTTCGCAAACAGCAACGCCAGCCGATTTGCAATGGTTTTAGGGGAGACGTTGAACGCTTCGGCAATCTGCTTATTTTCAGCACCATGGGCAACTAAGGTTAGCAATTCAATTTCCGCCGGCGACAAAGCACTTGGCGGGACTTGCCACTCATCCATTTCTAGGTCACTCACAATGGAGGTTGGCTTTGTCACAGCTTCAGCATTGATCCTTCTCAAAATGCTTGGATGAATAATCGAGCCGCCTTGCATGACAGTTTGGATACCGTTACGCAGATAATCACCAGAAACAGCGTCTTTATAAAGAAAGCCAACTGCGCCGTTCTGAATAGCTTGCATTGCCAAATTTTCTTGATCCAGCGACGTTAACATGATGATTTTTGTGATCGGCCGCCGCTTCATAATTTCAAGCGTCGCTGCAATACCATTCATCCCTGGCATTTGAATGTCCATCAGCACCACATCTGGCTGAAGTTCAAGCGTTTTTCTGACCGCAATCTCGCCATCTGTGGCAACTCCAACAATACGTACGCCTTCGCTAGCCTCTAAGGCAATTTGCACACCAGCGCGAAACATATCGTTGTCATCAACAATGAGCACGCTGATGACGGGGGCCTTTTTTACTTCTAAGTTGTCGGATGCCATCGTGACAAGGGGATTTACAAACTTACAATGCCTGCTTTTAGCGCGTACTTTGTGGCGCCAACGCGATTCGTGACGTTGATTTTGGTATACAACATACTCAATCGGTTCGTCACCGTTTTGGGAGAGACGCTCAGTTCGACAGCAATCTGTTTGTTTTCTGCACCATGCGCAACAAGCGTCAATAGTTCAATTTCAGAACTTGAAAGCGTGCTAGGTGGCACATCTAGCTCCGTCATTTCAACTTTCGTTGACCGTGCAGTTGGTGCTGCTACGGCTTCCGCATTGATCTTCTTAAGAATGTCTGGGTGCATAATGGAGCCGCCTTGCATCACGGTATGAATACCATTGCGCAAGTAGTCCCCTGAAATCGCGTCCTTATAAAGAAACCCAACTGCCCCGCTTTTCAAGGCTTGCATTGCTTGATCTTTCTCATCCATAGACGTAAGCATGATGACCTTCGTCGTTGGGCGTCGCTTCATAATGTCTTCCGTGGCTTCAATGCCATTCATCACTGGCATTTGAATATCCATCAGAATAACGTCTGGTTCTAACTCCAATGCCTGACGAATTGCAATGTCACCACGGGTAGCATCACCAACGACTTGAATGGTTGCATCACCTTGTAGTGCAATCTGTACTCCGCCGCGAAAAACATCATTGTCATCAACGAGCAAGACACGCACGACATCGGCGTTATTCGGTTGTGATGGTATAGATGGCATTGTTCAATCTCCCAAACTTCAGTGACGAGTAATAGCACGTATATCGTAACGCATTTCACCAAACCCGGACGTTTAGTTTCAGTTATTCCTTTGTATCAGTTCTGTCAGAAAAAAGCATCTTTGTCCAAATTCAAACACGTGACTTTAACTATCCCTTATCATTGTCTAATCGCTATGCAATCCGGTAACCAACATAAACGTACGTAGCATACGCAGTAAATATTAGATGATTGAAATCGAACCTGGCACTATTGACCCTTTCTTCCTCACCCTCCGGGTTGTGGTGTCTGTTATTGGTCTGCTATTTGTTTCAGCAATCTTCTTACCGTTGATCCTCTCATGGCGCGCAAACGGGCTATTTGGCCGCGTGTTTACGATTTCAATGGGAGCTGCAACAATCGGTCACATTCTGTCGATTTATGTGCGCATTGTGACGCTAAACACAGATTTATTGCAAAATCCTGAGCATTGGCAGATACAACTCCTCCCAAACTTTGCCAACACAATTGTGATTGGGTTCTTTCTACCAACTGCCACGACACTCCATTTAGCATCTATTGATGCCAAAATTCAGCACAAGCGCTGGACTAGGGTTTTACTTTTCTTGAGCTACGGCATCGTTAGCCTGAGACTAGTGATGGGCGCAATTTGGCCTGACACAATTCTAGAGTCACTTAGTCTCACCAGTAGCCGGGACTTCACCTTTGTTCGCCAGCCGTATGCCATTATTTTCCCAGGGACGGTGTTTCTTACCATTCTGGTGACAATGGTCATTCTGTTGCGCTGGCCATCGCGCCGCGTTTGGGAATTGGTCA
>JAHDIM010000091.1 GCA_020630805.1 Anaerolineales bacterium | reverse complement strand
GTGTTATTTGAAATAACGCTATTGTTAATGGTCAGATCCGAACCGAAGACATACAGCCCACCACCGTTACGGGCAATATTGCCCGTAATAGTCGCGTCTAGAATAGTCGCGTTGACAACGCCCAATCCAGAGACTGAAATCCCACCGCCAACGGTGTTGCTGCTTACACCGGTATTAGAAATGTTGTTACTAATCGTTGCGCCGTCAATGTAAACGTCATTACCGCGCACACCGGCACCGTTGATGTCCTGCGCTGGACCACCATTGCCGTCGACCAGAATGCCGGCGCCTTCAAGTACAACCACGTCGCCATCAATCCCACCGCCTAAATTGTTAGAGATGGAAGAGTTACCGGTAATGGTTGTTTGACCGGAGTTAGCAATCCCGCGACCGCCGTTGTTGACAATTTGCACATCATTGAGAGCGAGTGTATCTTCTGCGCGAATCCCGCCGCTGTTGTTATTCTGAATAGTGACATTGTCAGCATTCAGGCTATTGTTGTCTAAGTCGATGCCATAGCTACTATTGTTTTGGATGACGGTGCCATCATTGACGGTCAAGTTACAGCCGATGGCTTCAATACCATCATTACCGTCTTGGATGATGGTGTTGCTGACTGTGAAGTTTGGTTGTGGGAACTCACTACAAGCCAGGATGTTAAAACTACCGTCACCACGAATGGTAGAGCCATTCCCAGTGAGCACAATATTGGTAGTGACTGTTTCGGCGGTTCCTGTCAGGAGGAAATCACCGCCGACTGGCAGAATAATTTCGTCGTCGCCAGAGCCCGGAGTACATGCATCTACTGCGGTGTCTGTGTTTGCAGATTGGATGGCTTCGTCTAGTGAACAGTCACCGTCTGCGTTGAGTTCGTCATCTGTTGTGGTAACCGTGATTGGTCCCGGCGGTGCAATATATTCGAGAGCACCAATATCACAGACGGTACGGGTTTCACCGCGTTGATCTGTGGTGATTGGGTTGAAGAATTGGTCTTCACAGGTACCGGGGAGGTTAGCACCGCCAGCATCAACTGCGTTACTAGTTGCTGCAATCGAATGTGTGCGGGTTTCGCCGCCGTTGAGTTGCAAGATCGTATCAAAATCTGTGACAGCGCCAATGCGACCGCCGTTGCCATCAGCACATTGCGGGTCATCGGTTAGGTTGCCGGCACCTAGGTCAATATGACCAGTAAAACAATCATTTGCATTGTTTGTGAAAATTGAGTTGTAAACTTCAAGTTGGACGCCGTTATTTTTACTAAGCGCCCAGAGATTATGGCCCGCAATTGTGCTGCTGTAGATGAAAGTGTCGTGCCCAGCAGCAATGGCAGCGCCACCGCCACCGCCTTGTGAGTCATTGTTCGAAAGAGTGCTATTGACAACTGTTGTGCTGGTCCCCGCAGGATCAGCATAGATGCCACCCCCAGAAAATGCATTCGTTAGCGAGAACGCATTATCAGCAATTGTTGAATCGACAACAAGTAAAGTGCCGTTATTACGAATACCACCACCATTATTGTTTTCATTGTCGCGCACTTCTACGCGGCTAAGAGTGGCGTCTGCGCCGGTTGCAACCCGCAAGCCGCTGAGGTTCCCATGACGCATGGTAAGGTCTGAAATGGTCACCGTTGCACCAGCTTGAATGTCGAACACACGGTCAACACTCGTTGCGATGGACGCACCACCTTCGACAATGGTTGAGGTTGCGCCAACACCCACAATGGAAAGGTCTGAGGTGATGTCAATGTCACCTTCGATATTGTTATCTTCGCCTGCCCCAACTAGCGTGAGGGTATAGGTTCCAGCTGGCACGTTGATGGTGTCACTACCGCTTCCGCCCGCCGTACAAGCATCTACGGCGGCATTTGTGTTAGCCGCTGTCACTGCTTCACGTAATGAACAGTCACCGTCTGCGTTGAGTTCGTCATCTGTCGTGTTGACCGTGATGGTTGCTGGCAGAAGTGGCGCGATGTATTCATAGGCACCAATATCACACGCCGCGTCACGAGCCTCACCGCGTTGGTCTGTTGTAATTTGACTGTTGTTTTGATCTTCACAGACGCCGCCAACGCCACCAGCATCAATTGCATTGCTGCCAGCAAGAATTTCATGGGTCCGGGTTTCGCCACCATTGAGCGCGGCTGGGATCACAATATTGGTCACAGCACCAATCCGCCCACCGGCACCGTCTGCACATTGTGGATCATCGGTTAGGTTGTTGAGACCTGCTGTAAAGCGCCCGCTTGGGCAAGGGGCAGCATTTGAAGTGACAATCGAGTTGTACATTTCCAATGCGCCAACGCCGTTACCATCAATAGCCCAAGCATCGTGGTCTGCAAATGTACTGTTGTAAATAAAAGTGTCATGGCCTGCAAACAAACCACCTGCGCCCCCGTTTGCAATCGTGCCAAGATTGTTCTTTGAGAACGTGGTGTTTACTATCGTTGTACGCGTCCCGCTTGAATGCGCCAAAATACCGCCACCAAACCCAAGGGCTGTTACGCCATAGGTATTGTTGGCAATAGTCGAATCTTCGACAAGCAGAGTCCCAAGATTGAGAATCCCAGCACCTTGATTATTTTGATTGTTACGCACTTCTACACGCCGCACCGTAGCGTCTGCGCCAGTTTCAACAGACATCCCCCCACGATTACCATTTCGCATTGTGAGGTCTTGAATCGTTGCTGTCCCTAACACGACGTGGAAGACACGGTCTACACTGTTCCCAATGGAGGTCCCACCTTGGACAACAGTTGATGTCGCCCCAGCCCCTTCAATGGAAAGGTCGGACGTAATGTCAATGTCACCCATGCCGTTATTGTTTTCACCGTTCCCGGCAATGGTTAGCGTATAGGTACCGGCAGGCAACACAATGGTGTCGCTACCGCCGCCACCAGCCGTACAAGCATCTACCGCTGCGTTCGTGTTCGCAGCTTGAACTGCTTCACGTAAGGAGCAGTCGCCGTCGGTATTGAGTTCGTCGTCTGTCGTATTGACTGTAATCGTTGCAGGACCTGCCACTGGCAAAACGCGTTCATGGGCACCAATGTCACAGCCATTCCCAATTGGACGGATGCGGGTGTCTTGATCTGTGGCGGTACCATTACATGCAGCCCCAGCCGTCCCAGTTGGGATAGCATCTACAAGTGGGCTTGTTGGCAGCGGCTCATGTGTCAACAGCCCTTCAGTATTGCCATTCAAAGCAAGTGGTCCCAGTTCAGGGTCAATTGGGGCAGCTGTGGTCCCGACTAGACTATTTCCGTCATTGTTTGGCGCACATGAAACAGGCGTTGTCTGTTCAACCCCAATTACACTGTAGGTCAAATCCATTGCGCCACCAGCGCAATCACGCGGATTGCCTTGGCTGGTGTTGTTTGCAATCACACTGTAACGAATATTGCGCGTACTGGCACCAGCAAGCTCAATCCCGCCACCGCTAGAGCCATTGACGGTAACGGCGTTATCGACAATGGTCATGTAGAACAGGTCAAAGGCAGTTGTCACATTTGCGCGCAGACCGCCCCCGTTGTTAGACGCTGTGTTACCAGAAATTGTTGAGTGGTTTGCTTGGAACTGAGTACCATCGAAAGAAACCCCACCACCTTGATTACCAGCAGTGTTCCCCGAAATTTGAGACCCAGATGGGAAGAACGCTGAAGGCGCTGCCTCCATGTAAACACCACCACCATTGGCGCTGGCATTATTTGTCCCAATCAGAGCGTTGTCTAAGTACAAATTGACTTTTGAGGCCCAGATGCCGCCACCATTCGATGTTGCGACATTGTTATTCACAAACGAATCGATGATGTTCACGGCCCAACCGGTTGAAGAGACCCCATTGGCCCAAATTGCACCACCAAGATCACCGTTGTTATTGGCAATTTGCGTAGAACTCACCTCTAATTGCGTGTCTTGCACCGCAACTGCGCCACCCTTACCACCAGTATTGTTGTCTAGCAACGAACTGGTAATGAGTACCTGACTGCCAAATGCAGTCGTTCCGCCGGTGGTGTTGACCACTCGGATCGCCCCGCCTTCATTCGGGCTGCCGGGATTACCATTGCGGAGAGTCAGAAACTGAATGGTCAGCATGGGCTGCGGTCCATCGTAATTGATGATCCGATTAGCGCCAGTGGCCTCAATAAACGTGTCGCTTAGACTCACCCCGCGGAGATGGACAGGATCTGAAATCACTAATTCTGAGGCAAGCCCAAACGTGCCTGCTGGAATGTTGATTTCATCCATGGTTGGTCCAGGTTGCCCCGCAGCACAAGCATCAACAGCAGCATTGGTATTGGCTGCTTCGACTGCTTCGCGCAGTGAGCAGTCACCATCGTTATTGAGTTCATCATCTGTGGTGTTGACGGTAATGGAGGCTGCAAAGACGGTTGTTGTCATTGCAGTTGTCATCATCAATAGCATGACGACGGAGAGACTAATCTTTAGGAGGCGATTGGCGCTTAGTGGCATTATGAATCCTCTACCTTTACAGGGGGTTTTTACGGTTACTACAAGTCACCTTTAAGACTCCCTTACGTGGCGTGAAAATTCAATATAATTACGATTTCAATCGCGTATGATTCCCGTTATAAGGTACTGGTGGAACTGACTCAACTATACCTATAGCCCTCATTTTTTAGACTCATTAACTGCGTGCATTACTAAGGTTTATTTTTATTTTGTGAATACAAGACTCAGGTTTGAAGCTAACGTGCTTAAAACAAAAGCGCAGCGTTGCCGCTGCGCTCTTGTTGCAAACATAGTTTGACTACTATTCGATCAACCCAAATCCTCTTGAGAAAAGCACATCTTCAGCTTGAAGCGTTGCAAAATCGAACGGCAATTGATCTACAGACCGAGGCCATGTATACGGCAACGTCCCTGTAAATGGATAGTCACCAAACAGCACATCCGCCACGCCTTGACCCTCTGTTCCTGGCAGCCAGACCGCGACAAACGCGTCCCATTGGTCATATAAGTCGTTCAACACTAAGGGCCGCCCTGACACAAGCAACACTGTCAACGTCTCGCACGTTTCCGCCATGCGGCGCAGCATGCGCTTGTCGCGTGCCTCCAGCTCTAAGTCTGGATCATCACCAAAGCCTTCCGCATAGGGCTGTTCCCCCACAACCGCGATACAAGTGCTGGGTGTATCTGTAATTTCATCGAAGTGACCGAACTTGTCATAATGCACTGTTGTGTCCGTGCTGACAGTCGCCTGAATTCCTTCAAGAATGGTGGTACCAACCGTGATATCGCCCGCTTTACCTTGCCATTCAATGGTCCAGCCACCTGACTGAATGCCGATGTCATCTGCAGCTTTGCCTGCGACAAAAATCTCAGTCTGCGCCGGATCGAGCGGCAGCAAGTCACCTTCGTTCTTGAGCAACACCGCCGATTCCCGCACAGCTTGCCGCGCGACTTCTCGATGCGCGTCCGACCCCACACGCTCTAAATAGTCTGGATTTGAAAACGGTGCTTCAAACAGCCCCAGCGCAAATTTGACCTTGAGGATGTTGCGGACGGCCTCATCAATGCGGTCTTCGGACACGTCACCTGCGTCAACGGCAATGGTCAACGTATTGATGAAGGTCTCGTAGTCATACGGCACCATGTTCATGTCGATGCCGGCATTGATCGCTCGCACCACGCTTTCGTAATAGCTCAGTGAAATCTGATCTACCCCACCCCAGTCGGCAACAATGAACCCATCAAATCCAAGCTCATCGATCAAGACCCCTGTGATCAACTCCCGATTGCCGTGCATTTTGACGTAGTTCCAGCTTGAGAACGAGATCATCACACTTTGTGCCCCGTTTTCGATGGCAACTTCATAGGGCGGCAAGTGAACCCGACGCAGCAACTCCATATCGCCCCGCGCTACACCTTGGTCCATTTGATAGTTCCCCGTGGTGGAAGAACCCCAGCGCGTACCGCCATCGGCGACAAAATGCTTGACGGTTGCCAGCACCGTGTCAGGCGCAGACAGGTCGTCTTGTTGCAGACCACGCAGGTAGGCACTAGAGAGGCTGGACACAATGGCAGTGTCTTCACTGTAGCCTTCATAAGTGCGCCCCCAGCGAATGTCTTGCGGGACAGACACCGCCGGGCCGTAGTTCCAGTAAATCCCCGTCGCCACCATTTCCGCCGCAGTGATTTCGCCAATGCGCGTCATCAGTTCAGGGTTATTGGCCGCCCCTAAGCCAATGTTGTGCGGGAAGACCACCGTGCCAACCACATTGCTATGCCCGTGGACTGCATCAACGCCGTAGATCATAGGAATACCAAGGCGCGTATCAAGCGCCGCCTGCTGGTAACCATCGACCATTTCTGCCCAGCCTTCAGGGGTATTGTTCCCTTTTGGATAACCGCCGCCACCGCTGAGAATGCCGCCAATGGCATAGTCCGTCACCGCTGTTGGATCAATACTGCCCTTCTCAATCAGCGTCATCTGACCGATTTTTTCGGCAAGGGTCATCTCTGCCAACACCGCGTCAACCCGCGCCGCAATGGGCTGGGTTGGATCTTGATAGATTTCAGCCGCGCTTTGCGTAGGCTCAACGGTTGGCATTTCTGTTGGCACTTCGGTTGGTGCTTGAGTTGCGACCTCTGTTGGTGGCACATCGGTTGCAGTTGGTATTGCTGGTTCCGCTGGCGCTGCTGTACAGGCAACACTAATCGCAGCAAGCAGCGTGTAGAGAAGAGTACGGGTGAGGGTGAGTTTTATCGTATTGAGCATAGTTATATTTCGGAGTAGTGGCATGATGCGTCATTTCACTACTCCGCAGAGGGGTCCTAGGAATTCATAGCGTTGAACCGCCGATTGAAAATCGTCAATCCAACAACGAAACCAACGCAAAGCAACAATAGCCACGGCAAATAATTCGGCATCGGCGCTGCGGGAATCTTGGCCTCAATCGGGTCAGCGTGCAGCCGCACTTCATCGATTCCAATTTCATCACTTAGGGCAGGCAACACAAACCGATAGCCTGACACTGCATCTAGATTCAGTCCATCATTCAGGGCATTTGTGGGTTGCTGAGCACCGCGTGTCAAAAGAGAGAATGGGATCTGAATCTGCTGCCACCCAGCTTCAGTGTCAGCAAAGGTCACCTCGAACCGCTCGGCCGTATCTGGCGCTTGGTAGACGCGAATGTAGTCCACCAGCATCGATTGTGGGTATTCAATGTTTGGGCTAATGCGGCCACCAAAGTTCCCGCCAATCGCAACGTTAAGCAGCAAGAAAAACGGTTGGTTGTAGACCCATTCGTTTGGCGCAACCTTGTCTGGGGTGGCCGTGTGGAAATGTTCGCCGTCTAAGAACCAGCGAATTTCATCAGGCTTCCATTCGATGGCATAGGTGTGATAGTCATTCGCGACCGGTTCACCCAGCTGTTGAATGCGTCCATAGCCATTCCCGCCAAAGTAACCCGGACCATGAATGGTGCCGAACACTTCATTTGGACGCCGACTAATGTATTCCATAATGTCGATCTCGCCAGCGGTCGGCCATGAAACGCCTTCATCGAAGCCGGTGCCCAGCATCCAAAAGGCTGGCCAAAGACCGCCCGGACCATCCGGCACCTTGATGCGTGCTTCAATGCGTCCATATTCAAATTCAGCTTTGTTGGCAGAAATCAGCCGCGCGGAGGTGTGGGTACAGGTGCCATAGTAGCAAGACAATGCCGTATCATCTGGCAACTTTTGTACAGTAATGGCTAAGTTACCTTCGCCATCCATGGCGACATTTTCAGTGTCAGACGTGTAATACTGCGCCTCCTGATTCCCCCAGCCTTGCACCCCATTGAGCGAGCCATCACCATATTCATAGGACCAATGATTTGGATTCGGCGGTGTGCCTGCGGACGCATCAAACTCGTCTGCCCAAATCAGTTCCCAATCCGCCGCGTCTGTCTCTGCGGTCGTGAACGCAAGATTATCTAAGAGTTGAAAGGTAATCGGCTGGCCGGAGCCGTTGCCATGGAACCAGAAGCTAATTCCTTCAGAATCCATCCAGTTTTGTGGCATTACAAAGCGGCGCGTTACCGTCGCCATAGTTCGCCCATCGATTGCATTCAGAACAAAAGCTTGCTGCGCAGCGTCTGAACCGGGTAAGGAAGCGATCTGCGTTGCGCCGCTAACAGCACCCTCCAATTGAAACGGATGGTAGCCTTCAAAGTCATCCACAATTGCGTCATCGCGGACGTCGTTATCTTTGATGTTCAAGATCGCTTGCCGCCGATTTGCCAGCACAGCGTTGTCGGCACTGGTCAGGCTAAGCAATATCCGTTTGTCGCCATCAGCTTTTTGGTCTAGTAGGGTACTAAACTCAATCGTCGCTCTATTGGTCCCAGCGGGGATCACAACTTCGCCATCTAACGGCTCAAAGTCAATATTAGGAATCGCATTGCTGCCAAACACGGTGTAGCGCACCGTCACTGGCTCAGTGGCTAACGCACTAAGACGCAAGCCAATTTCTGCGGTGTCCCCTTCTTTGACAAAATAGCTGGCGCGTGAAAAGCTAACGCGCAGGTCTGATTGTGCCGCTTGTAGCTGTTGAACGGGTTGAAAGAGAAAAACTGTGAGGGTGATTGTGATCCACACAAGAGCGCGGTGTTTCATAGAAGTGAGCCTTTAGCGCCTTGCGCTTTGCTGGCACGTCACAATAAAAGGCGCTGCTGCTGTCTCCGAATAAACGTGGTGGCTAGAGGAGTAGCCCAAATACATGGAGAAGCACGATGTGAAGACAGCAGCAACGCGTCAGGTTGTTATGTCAGGCCAAAGCCAATCGGCCAAAGGAAGTCATGATCCGCAGCGTATGGCACTTGATCCATGGTGCGCGGCCATGCGAAGGACAGGGTGCCTGTGAATGGCACTTCACCTAGCAAGACGCTAGCCAGTGCGCCTGCCTGTGACCCCGGCAACCACGCCGCAACGAGCGCATCCATCTGATCCAATTGATCTGTCACAAGCCGCGGACGACCAGAGTACAAGACCACGATCAGTTTTTCGCAGTGCGCCCGCACGCGTTCGATTAGCGCCACCTCGTCTGCGGAAAATGACAGGTCACTTTTATCTCCTTCACCTTCAGCGTATGGAAGTTCGCTGACGACCACAATGCCAAGATCTGCTTTTGTGTCACCGTCGAACACGCCGTCAGCGGCGTATGTCATACGCGCGGATTTTGGCAGTTGAGCTACTAAGCCACTGAGTAAGGTCTGTCCAGCCGTAATTGGGCCAGTCTTGCCTTGCCACTCAATAGTCCAGCCACCGCACTGCATGCCAATGTCATCGGCACCAGCCCCTGCCACTAAGATTGTTTTGCCTTCTGCACTAATTGGCAGCGCGTCATCGTTCTTCAACAAGACAGCCGACTGCTGCACCGCCCGGCCTGCCAGTTCGCGGTGTTCCGCACAGCCAATGTAGTCGAGTGACGGCGTATCCATGTAGTCACGGTCAAACAAGCCTAATTCAAACTTGATGTGCAAAATGCGACTAACGGCGTCATCTACGCGTGAGACAGGAATGTCACCATTCACCACAGCCTCTGTCATTGTCTTGATGAACAACGTGTGTTGGAACGGCACCATGACCATATCAATGCCCGCATTGATGCCCATCACGACAGCGTCATAAAAATCAGCAGCAAGCTGATTGATGCCCAGCCAGTCGGTGACGAGAAAGCCTGAGAAGCCCAGTTCACCCTTCAACACATCGGTCAGCATATATTTCTGGCCGTGCATGCGAATGCCATCCCAACTGTTGTAACTGACCATGATATTACGTGCGCCCGCTTCCAGTGCAGCAATATATGGCACCAAGTGTACATTGCGTAACGTTTCTTCATCATCAAGACAATCGCCCTGATCAATCATCCAGCGTTCACCATCAGATTTCCACCAGTCGGAAATCCATTCGTAGCGTCCAGTCGTCCCCCAAGTCGTGCCACCATCACCAACGAAGTGCTTGACAGAGCCAACCACCGTGGTGTTGTCTTGCAACGACTCACCTTGCGCCCCTTTGAGATATGCAGCACCTAGCTTCGCTACCAAGTCAGGGTCTTGACCGTAAGACTCATAGCTTCGTCCCCAACGAATGTCACGTGCAATAGACACTGCTGGCGCAAAGTTCCAGCGCACACTTGTCGCAGCCGTTTCCAAGGCTGTTGCCCGACCAATTTCTTCGAGCAAAGCAGTGTCATTCGTTGCGCCGAGGCCAATGTTGTGGGGAAAAATTGTGGCGCTGTGAACGTTGTTGTGTCCATGCACTGCATCTGATCCATACAATAACGGAATGCCCAAGCGTGACTCAGCCGCTGCTTTCTGAAAGGCCTGCACCATGGCGCGCCAGTTTTCAGGCGTATTCGGGCTAGGGTTCCCCCCGCCACCGCTCAAGATCGACCCAATTCCGAGTTCACTGATGATGTCTTCAGAAATACTGTTCTTTTCGATTTGGGTCATCTGACCGAATTTCTCAGCGAGAGTCATTCGGCTCAATAAATCACTGACGCGGGCAGAAATTGGCGCAGCGCTATCTTTGTAAGTCATCGTTGGCGCAGTGTTATCTACGGTTGTCGTCATCTTTATTTTTCTACTCCAGTAATCACAACGCCTTGCATAAAGACGCGTTGTGCGAAAAAGAACACAAGCAGTGGAATGAACGCTGCAGTGAGCGACGCCGCTTGAATAAGGTTGTCCATTTGTTCATACAGGCCTTTGAACCCATCTAACCCGACCGTAATTGGATAGGAATCTGGGTTACCTGCCAAGTAAATGAGTGGTCCAAAGAAATCGTTCCAAGCAAAGAAGAAGTGGAAGAGAGTCACTGCCAGCAGCGCCGGACGCGCCTGTGGCAACACAATGGACCAGAAAATGCGGAAGTGACCTGCCCCGTCAATCATGGCAGCTTCGTCTAGTGCCCGCGGAATGCCCAAGAAAAATTGGCGTAACAAGAACACGTTGTAGCCGTTGGCAAAGAACTGCGGCACAATCAGCGGCCACCACGTCCCTACCCAGCCAATCTGATGGAAAAACGCATAGGTCGGAATGAGCGTTACAGACGGCGGCAAAATGATGGTCGCCATCACCAGCATGAAGAGCGAGTTCCGCCCAGGAAAGTCATAGCGTGCGAATCCATAGGCCACCAGCGAAGCAGACGCGACTGCACCAATCGTACTGAGGACGGCATAGAAAATGGTGTTTCCTAGCAAGCGTGGGAAGTCAATGGTGTTCCACGCGGTAACGAAGTTTTCCCAGACCGGATCAAACACCCAAGCTTGATCTAGCTGACGCCAGCGCCCTTCCCACGGAATAATGCCCGCTTCTGGATTATTCGGATCTACAAATTCACTGGCTTCGCGGCCTTTCTTGACCAAGGCCAAGTTCTGCATTTGCCCGTCAATTTCAACTTCGTAGACATCGTATTCTTTGCCTTCAAATTCAAAGACAATCGGAGACGCCGGATACCAAGGCGCGCCAATCGTGCCCAACTGACTATCTGTTTTCAGAGAAGTCATCACGCCATAGCCAAGCGGCAACAGAAAGATGACGAGAACCAGGAGCGTGAACAGCGTCAGGCCGACACTCTGAATGAATTGCCATTGCTTGGCAGATAAAACTGAATCTTGCGTGGTCATGATTAGTTTTCGCCTCCAGCGTAGTACACCCAATACCGCGCACTACCAAACAGAACGAGGGTTAGGAGCAATGCAATTAGGAAAATGAGCCAAGCGATAACGGAGCCATACCCCATGTTGAAGAATTTGAACGATTGCACAAAGAAGTACACCCCTGCAAAGTTCGTCCAGCCATCGGGAAAGCCGCTGCCGCCGTTTAGCACCCACGGCACTAAGAAATACTGCATTAGCCCAATGACGCCTAAGACAATGTTGTAAAACAACACTGGCGAGATCATGGGCAGCGTGATGTACCAAAGCTGTTGAAAGAAGCCGGCACCATCCAGTTCAGAGGCTTCGTACAGGTCTGTTGGGACACTCTGGAGGCCTGCTAGGGTAATCAACATGGTGTTGCCAACGCCCCAGAGTCCAATGAAGGTCAGGCTGAAATAAACAAGCCGTGTATTGGCAAACCACCGCAAACCGTTGACACCCAAGGCTGGAATGCCAAATACGTTTTCAAGAATGAGGTTGACCCAGCCCGTTTGCTCATTGAGTACACCAGTCCAAATAAAGACCGCTGCGACCAATGGGATCATCGTGGGCATGTAGAACAAGGTTCGAAACAGCGCTTTGCCGCGCACGCTTTTTGAGTTCAAAAGAAGCGCCAGCATGAGGGCTAACCCAAGCCCTAACGGCAATGAAATCGCCGCAAATGCGAAGGTCACACTAAATGATTCCCAGACATTAGGATCTTCAAACATGGCCCGCTGCCAATTGCGAAACCCAACGTAATGGGTGTCTTCTGGGTTTGCCAAATTGAAATCAACTAACGAAAACCAGAATGAGGCAATAAAGGGAACCAAGTAGAAAAGCACGATCCCAATCAGCCAAGGGGTCAGAAATGCGAACCCCCAACGGCGCTGTTCACGGCCAATCCGCCCGCTGCGCCGCGTTGACTGCCGCGCACTAGGGGAAAAGAATGTCATAGTGTCCTCCGATGTAGTGTGTCCTTTGCTTAGCAAGGCGCAGGTGTGTGGCTGCGTCTTGCTAAAGAAATGACGGGGGGCGCAGGCAGAGACAGAGTAACGCGCTACTTCGGCAAGCTCAGCACAAGTCCGCGCTAGAGACAGAGGTTAGTCTGCAATTACCGCAAGTTGCGGCTAGCAGACACAAACCTCTGTCTCTTTTCTCTGGCTCTGTCAAGAACAAGAGAGCGCAACATGCGTCACGCTCTCTTGCGTTGGCTTAGGTCTTATTCCCCAGCAGCGTCGTAGATCGCTTGAAGATCTGCAACCAAGGATTCGATTTCAGCGTCAACGTCTAGACCTGGCTCTTGGGCGAGCAGTGACCAGAATTCGTTGTAGCGGTCGTTCGCTTCTTGTGGGCT
>JAHDIM010000484.1 GCA_020630805.1 Anaerolineales bacterium | reverse complement strand
TCCGTCCGCGTCAACACCCTTGGCCCAATCACAAACCTTGCTTTTGAAAAGATCCCCCACTTGGTGGCAACACCCGGTACTGTTCGCGTCCGCGTTCGTGCGGTCGGGCTCAACTTTGCGGACACGCTGCAAATTGCAGGGAAATATCAGGTCAAGCCAGAGTTGCCCTTTACGCCGGGTCTGGAACTCGCGGGCGATGTTATTGACGTTGGCGAAGGCGTGACGCACTTCAAACCTGGCGACCGTGTCGCAGGGTATGTGGACTGGGGCGCGATGGCGGAAGAGTGCCTCGTGCCAGAAGCGATGTGCTTCCATATTCCAGACGGCATTAGCTACGAAGTGGCCTCGTCTTTCATTATTGCGTATGGCACGTCGCATATTGCGTTGGGCGACCGAGGTCAATTACAGCCGGGGGAAACCTTGCTTGTGCATGGTGCGGCTGGTGGGGTGGGTCTCACTGCCGTGCAAATTGGCAAGCAAATGGGTGCGACGGTGATTGCAACAGCCAGTACGGATGAAAAGCTGGCAATTGCGAAAGCCAACGGTGCCGATCACCTCATCAACTACCGTGAGCAAGAATTCAGAGCGGTTGTCAAAGAGCTGACGGACGGCAAAGGCGCGGATGTCATCTATGACCCTGTCGGCGGCGACACCTTCTTGCAATCGATGCGCTGTATCAACTGGCGCGGACGCTTGCTTGTGATCGGTTTTGCCAGCGGCACCATTCCGCATGCACCGGTTAACTATGCGCTCATTAAAAACTTCAGCATTGTTGGGGTGCACTGGGGCGCGTATTCTAAGAAAGAGCCACAAGTCTTGCGGGACTCGATTGCAGAACTCATGGATTGGACTGAAGCTGGCAAGCTCAAACCTTACATCTCAGCAACATATCCACTTGAAGACTATGCGACTGCGTTAGACCAACTCGTCAAACGCAAGGCCAAAGGGCGCATCGTACTTACTACGGACGCATGAAGCGCTGGCAGATTGTCCTCGGTGGTTTCATAGTTGCGTATGGCATTGCGGTGCTCATTGCGCGTCCAATTGCGCCTACACCATGGACCCAAACCGCTGAACAAATCGGGCGGCCGTTGGTCATCGCGCATCAAGGTGGCGATGGTTTGCGACCTAGCAACACGATGGCTGCGTTTAGCCATGCCGTTGAACTTGGTGTTGATGTCCTCGAAATGGACGTTCACAGCACGTCAGATGGCGTGTTAGTCACCATCCACGACAGCACGATTGACCGCACAACCAACGGCAGCGGGGCGGTTCAAGACTTCACCTTTGCCGAATTGCAAACCTTCGATGCTGGCTACAATTGGCCGACGTTGTATGAAGATCCTGCATTTCCATATCGTGATCAGGGCGTTACCATTCCGGCTTTATCAGAAATTCTGACGACCTTTCCTGAACTGTTATTCAACATCGAACTCAAGCAACAATCCCCGTCCATTGCGCAAGATTTGTGCGATTTATTGCGTGAACATAACGTTGCAGATCAAGCCTTAGTGGCCTCTTTCCACGTTGACACGATCAAAGCGTTTCGGGCAGCGTGTCCTGAAGTCGCCACATCGCTGGCGCAGAATGAAGTCATTCCAATGATCGTACTCGCGCGACTAGGGTTGGGGCTAACGTATCCACCACAGGCGCATGCACTACAGATTCCAGAAGAGCGGTTTGGCATCGCGCTGATGAAGTCGACGGTCTTCCGCACTGCGCACCGAAAAGGACTACAGTTGCACGCATGGACGATCAACGAAGTGGATGATTTGGAACGTATTCTCAACTTGAATGTAGATGGAATCATTACCGACTATCCAGACCGGATGCTAACGATCTTGGAGAACAACTAGCGATGTCAATGCTTTCACCAGCAGATATTCTGCGCGACTTATATGCTTTCAATCATTGGGGACACGCCAAAATCTTTGCGCAAGTGGTCAACTTGTCGAAGACGCTGTATTTCGCCAAAACAGAGCACAATACCTACGCCAATATCCATGACACGTTAGCGCATACGCTCGCTGCTGAGTATGTCTGGCTGTCTCGGGTTTG
>JAHDIM010000483.1 GCA_020630805.1 Anaerolineales bacterium | reverse complement strand
CGACGCATGATGTCAATTGGGAAATTGTTCATCAGCGCACCATCTACCAAGACATCACCGTTGTGCATCATTGGCGGGAAGATGCTTGGGATGGCCATGCTGGCGCGCACGGCTTCCCACAAAATGCCGGACTGAAAGATCTCTGGCCGAGAGCGGCTGAGGTTAGATGCCACGCAGAAGAACTTGCGTTTGAGGTCTTCAATGTATGTGTCTTCCCCATACAACTCTTTCAAAATTTTGGTGACTTTCCGCCCAGAAAGCATTGCCGTCACAGGAATAGTTGGATCTTTGATCAATTTCGGATTGGAAAATTGCTTTGCCAAAATGCTCAATTCTTTCCAGTTCGCGCCGCGGGCATACACCCCAGCGACTAATGCGCCCATGCTCGTGCCAGCGACATAGTCGACATCGTAGCCGTGTTCTTCAATGGCGCGGATGGCTCCAACGTGGGCCATTCCACGTGCGCCGCCACCGGCGAGAACCAGGCCAACTGCGTTACCGGTCAAAATGCGAGCTAGATGATTAAGGCTAGCAATGCTGCGCGGATCTAGGTGAAAAACAGCTTCAATATTGCGCTCAGGCAACCAACGATTGGCTCCGTATGTCGGTTGATTGTCGTTGACCAGCAACAGATCTGTTTGCGTATTGGCATGATTGCTCAGCAATTGTCGCTCCCACTCTTGTGGTGCCGATGCGGTCTTTTCAGGATGGGCAACTAATAACACGCGATCTGCTTGCCGCATACTGCGTTGGGTCCAGTTTCGGCGCTTGCGGTCAGCGACATAAATAATGAACTGATACTCTTGCTCACGGGCATTCAACCAGTGCGTAATCAGGTTGTTGAGTGAGTGTGTAAACGGAATTTGAGACGCATCTGGATTGCCATACATTTCATCAAAGCGGTCGGCGGTCAGCACCAAGGTCTTGCCATATTGGCTCATAGTGCGCTGTAGCCGATCGTAAAGTTCTAGGTCTTGATTGGCATCATCCAGTGGCAGGCAGCAAATGGTTGCCGCGCGCGTCTTTGATGGTTGAGTTGGGATGAAGTTGTGAATGTGTCGGTCCACTAAGTCCTTCATCATTTTTGGAAATGCAGACGGGTATGAAAGCAGGACAGATTGCAATGCGTCTGGCCGAACTTTTACCAAAATGGAGTCGCGAATGGCGTAAGCCGTTGTTGTGCGGCGGCTATTGGTTAGGGCAGCGTATTCACCCATGGTTTCACCAGGCCCTACTTCACCCAGCGCAACTTCAAAACCATTGAGGTCAGTCGTTTTGATTGCCAAACGTCCGTTGATAACAATAAACAATGAGTCCGCCACATCGTTTTGATGAAAGAGGCGTTCGCCACTGCGCACATTGACCCATTCACTGTTGTTGCGAATGGTTTCAATGGTTTCCATGTTGACGGCACTGCCGAGTAAGTTTTCTAGTGCTTCTCCAAGCTGTTTTCGTTGGATGCTAGGCTGCATGTAGTCTGAAATTGCCACTTCAATTTCTGGATACAACTCAATGACTTCTTCTAAACACGCCTTAGACAGCTTGTACAGCACGGTTTCCTCAATTGCGCTGACTGTCGCGTTGCGCGGTTGGCCGCTAATGAGAGACAGTTCGCCAACCAATGCGCCCGGCATGATGAGGCTCAGTTCGACTTTGTTCTTGGTTTCAGGATGCACGAAAAACGCTTCTAGCAAGCCACTTTCCACAAAGTACATAGCATCACCAGGGTCGCCCATTGCTAAAAGAATGTCCTGCGGTTTAATTTCGAGACGGCTTAGGCGCGCATAGATCGCATCAATTGCGTCAGCGCTGAAAGCACTGAAGATTGCATGGTTATTCAGAAATGTACGGGGCTGATCAGTCTTTGTGGTCGTGTTTGTCATCATAATTCCTCTACTAAAACCGTGTGCACATCTCAGGTTGAACAGCAACCGGCTTGACTGCTATTCAACCTGAGTGCCGGTTACATCCATAGTTTATGGATTTGAGGGGGGTACAATCGGGGATTAACTGAAAACCGCTTCCATTAACACCCGATTGTGTCGGGCAAAAATGGAAGCGG
>JAHDIM010000482.1 GCA_020630805.1 Anaerolineales bacterium | reverse complement strand
GGGCGTGTTTGCAATTTGCCACGCATGTTGAGCGGATCATTTGGATCGATGTTGTCATGGAACGGCTTCGTGCGATCAATGTGGGTGAGTTGGTAGACCAGCCCCAGCCAGTTATTGAAAATCGCTTTCCCCGTATCAACCCACGTATTATCTAAGTAGGGGCGAATTTCATCTTCGGGGAAATGTGGCAATTCCGAGCCAGATTCTTTGGCCTTTGTGCATTGGAACCAGAATTCCGTAATGACTGATTTTGCTTCCGGCGTTAGATAGTTTTCCGGCGGCGGTGGAAACTCAGCCCGCTCTCCACGGAAATAACGATGCACCTCACGCTTGTATTCCTTTAACAGGCTATTGATGAAATATTCGGGATGCCCCTGAAAATAGACCCGTCGGAATAGGTCTGAGCTAACAGCCAAGTGCACACCTGCTTCGCGGCTTTCGACCAAAATATGGTGGCCGGTGCGCGTAAATTGATCGCGAGAAATTGTATTGTTGCGCGAGTGCGGCACATCAAAACGCGTGTTGATACCACGTAACAACGGATGATTCGTCCCCGTCACACGATGGCTATACACGCCCCATTTTTTGCGCGGCAACAGCTGACGTTCTTCACCGTGCAACTGCTGCATCAACGCATGAGTCGCAAGGCAAGAGCAGATCACCGAGGTGACGCTTTCCGTGGCCCATTGAATCACTTCTTGTAGGCTTTCCCAGAACGGCTCCTCAGCCAAAATCGGCGTCGCCGGATTCGCGCCAGTGATAATCAGCGCATCGAGGCCCATCGCTTTGATGTCTTCAAAGGTTTCGTAGTATTCCTCAATGTAAGCCTTCATTTCTGGCCCACGCGGTATCCCTTCGATCGAGAACGGGTGCACGTAAAACTGCGCAATCTGATTACTCCCACCGACCAGCCGCATAAACTGATTTTCAGTCACAGACACCGCCTTGTCCGGCATCATGTTCAACAGACCAATGTGCAGTTCGCGAATATCTTGCTTCAACGCGCGGTCTAACGACAGAATTTCTTCGCCATGGGCACGCAGACTATCAAAGGTGGGCAGGTTGGAATGAGCGACTAAAGGCATAGATACATTAGTTTGTTGGTTGGTAAGTTTGTTAGTGAGTGTTGGCAGGTGAGACGTTCCACCGACCAACTGACCAGCTTACAAACTAACCCACTAGATACAAAAAAACGCGGTCCCTATCACTAAGAACCGCGTTGATACGTGTCACAAAAAGACGGAGGATTTTCGAAAATCTCCGTTAGGCGGCTCTATTATGGTGCGGAGCCATCATACAGTCAAAGGCAAAAATAATTGACATTGGCGAGATTATACACAAGTGTCAGAATAAATCCATTATCTTGGAATTATTACTTCTAATTTAGAAGAATCGATGGTAATCGTAGTGACATGACGCGTCATGTCACTACGATTACCTATACAACTATTGCCCCTACCCTTGATACAATGACACCATAAACATGGACGCGGATTAATACAGAAACCCATCCGCGTCCATCCGCGCTCGTCCGCGGCTAAGTCTTCTCGACTACGAATACGATTACGATAGCGATTACGAGAAACACATCGTTTCGCATAAAACCAAAACCATAAATCAAGATGACCACATACGAACTCCAAAAATGGGATCTGTCCGCGCTGCTCGCAGCCCCGACTGGCGATCCACTTGACCAAGCCTTGGCCGATATTGAATCTTTGACCGCGCAGTTTGAAGGCTGGCGTGAAAAGCTCAGCCCAGACATGAGCATTGACGACTTCAATGAAGTCATGCGCTTAGATGAAGAACTGACCACCGCCGTCTACAAGCCCGCCATGTACGGCTCACTCTGGTTCTCAGAAGACACCCAAAACCAAGAATCGCTCGCGTTTCAAGGCAAGATCCAACAAATTCTGACCGATGTCCAAAATCGTACGATGTTCTTTGGGCTGTGGTGGAAACAAATCGATGATGACAACGCCGAACGCTTAGCTGCTGGCGTCGCCGATGACTTGCGCTATCACCTCGATCACTCACGCCTCACGCGGCCTTACATCCTGACCGAAGA
>JAHDIM010000090.1:8631-13126 GCA_020630805.1 Anaerolineales bacterium | reverse complement strand
GATGCGCTTATCGCGTTCCCACGGATTGTGTTGTACTTGGTTGTGATTACAGCGTTGGGTCAAGGTGACCTTGTGATGATCTTCGCGATTGCGGTGACAGGTGCGCCAGGTGTGGCGCGTTTGGCACGTTCGCAAGCGCTGGAAATTAAGCAACGCGACTACATTCGCGCAGCTGAAACCCGCGGTGAAAGTATTTGGTACGTCATGTTCCGTGAAATTTTGCCAAATGCCATTGGGCCACTGCTTGTGGATGCAATGCTCCGCGTTGGTTATGCAGTGTTCACCATTGGTACGCTTGGGTTCTTGGGTCGGGGGCTTCCACCTCCCGAGCCAGACTGGGGGAACATGATCAATGTGGCGCGACCTTCATTTGCACAAGCTCCGCTAGCGGTACTTGTCCCTGCATTTGCAATTGTGACGTTGGTTGTTGGCCTGAACTTGTTCGCTGACGGTCTCAACGAAGAAATCACACGCTATCAGAAGTAAGCGGAGACTAAACACATGAGTAACACTAACGAACAACCCGTTTTGAAATGTGAAAATCTCGCAATCGCTTACAAAGTGCGCGGTGGTGAAATTGAGGCAGTTCAGAACGTTTCATTCGAAATTCATAAAGGCGAGACCTACGGCATTGTTGGGGAGTCCGGCTGTGGCAAAAGCACCTGTGCTTGGGCTGTCGTGAACTTCCTAGGGTCAAACGGTTATGTAAAGCGCGGTAACATCTTCTTCCAAGGCCAAGATTTGGTCGGGAAAGACGGTGAAGAACTTCGTAAATTGCGCGGGAACAACATTGCAATGGTCTACCAAGACCCAATGCAAGCGTTGAACCCAAGTATGACCATTGGCGACCAAATGCGCGAAGTGCTAACAGTGCACCAAAGCATTTCAGAAGCTGAAGCAACAGAACGCTGTATTGCAATGCTTGAAAAAGTATATATGCCTGACTCGGCAAACGTGTTGAAGCGTTTCCCGCACCAAATTTCTGGTGGTCAGCAACAGCGTGTGGTTATCGCGACCGCCCTGCTCATCAACCCATCACTGCTGATTATGGACGAACCAACCACTGCGTTGGACGTAACCGTAGAAGCTGCAGTACTGGACCTTATTGATGAGCTCCGCCGCGAGTTCGACACGGCTATCATGTACATTACTCACAACCTTGGGGTTGTGGCACGTGTATGTGACAAAGTCGGCGTAATGTACGCTGGTGAGATGGTCGAACGTGGGACCGTGAAGGACATCTTCAAAAACCCGCAACATCCTTACACGCAAGGCCTAATCCGTGCAGTGCCAAAACTTGGCGCGAACAAAGAAGGCAGTATCTTGTACCCAATTCCAGGTCGGGTGCCAGCACCCAATGCTCGTCCATCTGGCTGTATGTTTGCACCACGCTGTGACTACGCAACCGACCAATGCCGCAGCGAACATCCTGAACTGCGCCCAATTGGCGATGCTGATGTGGTGGTTCGCTGTCACTTAGCCGAAGAAATTGATGCATCTGCGTGGGTACCGGGTGACAACATTGACGTGCCAGATCTCAGCAAACGTAATTTGGACACTGAACCAATTTTGGTGTTGGACAAATTGCAGAAGTATTACGATGTTCGTGGCAGCAGCATTCGTGATGCCCTTGGTCTTACCAAGAAGCGCTACGTCAAAGCAGTTGAAGGCGCCACTTTCAAAGTCCCCAAAGGCAGCACGCTTGGGATTGTAGGGGAATCCGGTTCTGGTAAGAGTACGCTGATCAAGACCATTATTGGTTTGGAAAAGGCTACCAGCGGTGAAGCAAAGTTCTTGAGCTTTGATGTCACCACAGACCTCGCAGAACGTGAACCAGGGTTGATCCAAGAACTCCAAATGGTGTTCCAAAACCCGGACTCAACCATGAATCCATCCTACACGGTTGGGCAACAAATCGGTCGTCCGATGGAACGGTTTGGGACTGTGCCACGTTCTGAAATTCGAGGCGAAGTGATCAAGTTGCTACAGCAAATGCGTTTGGGTGAAAACTACTATGACCGTTTGCCACGGCAGCTGAGTGGTGGTGAAAAGCAACGCGTGGGTATTGCCCGCGCCTTGGCAAGTCGCCCAGACGTGGTCCTATGTGATGAACCTGTCAGCGCATTGGATGTGTCAGTGCAGGCAGCGATCTTGAACTTGTTGCTCAACGTTCAAGATGAATACAAGACCACCATGTTGTTTATTGCGCATGACCTCTCCGTTGTTCGCTTCTTCTCAGACAACATCGCCGTCATGTATCTTGGTGAAGTGATGGAAATTGGGCCGTCAGAGTCTATCTACGCGCCACCCTATCACCCTTATACAGAAGCACTGCTTTCAGCGGTGCCGGTTCCTGATCCAACAGCCGTGCAAAAACACATACGTTTGGAAGGGGATATTCCAAGTGCAATCAATCCGCCGAGTGGCTGTCGTTTCCATACACGCTGTCCACGGCGAGCACTTTTGCCAGACAATGGCAAGATTTGTGAAGAAAAGATTCCGACTTGGCAAGAAGGCGAAGATGGACACAAGATTTTGTGTCACATCCCAGTTGAGGAGCTTGCTACCTTTGATCCTGTGATCTACGTTCCAGAGAAAGAACAAGCTTAGGCGACAGACGACAGACAACTTTCACAAGGCGGGCTCCTTTGCATACTGATGGTATTTAGAAGGAGCCCGCCTTGTTGTTAAGTACCACTTAGAACTGATCTCTAAGTAAATCGCGCCAAGCAGAAATTGAGAATATTTTTCCATACCTTGTTTGGCGCGTGACGTTTATATGCCGCCCTTCATTGGTATCACACAGATGCATGCCAATAACCGTCAAGGTGAGCGCCGTTCGATCAACGACTTCGACATAACTGCAGCGTCCAATTGCTGTGTCTTCTGCACCCATATTGTATTTGGTCGAATACCAACTAAAAACGTCACGAAAATCGTCTTGTGATAAGTAGGTCGCATCCCAACGAAAGCCAGAGAGAAGCTGGCTGTAATTTTCGTGGCTGCTCAGCTCAACTGAATTCGGATACTGCATACTTGCTCTGAAATCATCAAATTGCCGCACAAGGACGCCAACACCCGCTAAAATAGCAATCAGAAACACACTAAGCAGCAGGCCCACCGCCCACATTAGCCAATTTTTTCGACCGTTCCGTAAAAAAGACGCCATGCTCACTGACTCCAAAATAACAAACATCATTACAAGTCCTCATCACCCAAACTGGGCCGACTACAAGACCACGACGCCTGGAAGCGTGCTTTCCGTTGGTGTTGTCGTCGATGATAAGCAAGTTTTCTGGGGAGATTGTCTTGTTGATGTCCACCGTGACTTAGCGGAGTATAGCGCCTTTTCAACACCGGCAGACTTCATCGAAGCCATAGATGCGATTGTTAAGCCTACGCTTATCAACGCGCCATTGAACAGCTTTCGATATTTGTGCGAACAAATTGAAGATATTCGCGAAACGGTTACGTATGACGTGGTGACACCAGCACCGATCCCTGAACCTAAGACAAACGGGGCAGTATCCCGTCGTGACCTGATTTCAGGCAATATTCTTGGCCTCCGCCCCAAACCGGAGCCGCAAGACATTGTCGATGAAGTCACAGAACGACGACCGCTGCATCCGGGGCTGCGGTTCGGGCTGAGTACAGCGTTACTGCATGCCATCGCCTATGTCACCGATCAACTCGCCGTTGATGTCTTAGCCGACGAGTACGGGTTAGACATTGCCACATCGCCCATCGCAATTCACATTGAACTTACCGGCAGTCGCTTGTCATCAGATGATCTATTGAATTACCCGATCAATGCCTTGGGATACACGCAGTTTGTTCACAACGCGCGTGATGAAATGGGGACACGTGGGGAACATATTCAAAACTATGTCCGGCAGTTGAGTGAACGGTTACAAGACACCGTCCCAGCAGATGCACCAATCAGCTTACAAATGGACACCGACGGCGGCTGGGGCAAGCTACTAGACAACAATACTGGCAAAGTCTTGGGACAGGTCAGTGGACTTGCACACGCCGCAAAGCCTTTCCGCATTCGGTTTGTCTCGCCTTTTCGCGCCAAAACTGTCGAAAAAGACATCGAGTTGATGAAAGATCTCAATCAATTCATCCGCTTTCGCAAAATTGATGCGCAACTGGTCGCGAAACGCAACCTGATCTCGCTCGAACGCGTGCAGGCTTACATCGACAACAAATCTGCAGCTATTCTGCATTTGAACCCACTCTTGCTCGGTACGATTGATCAAACCATGCGTGCCATCGACTTATGCCATGCAAATGATGTGCAAGTGCTGCTAGGCAGCAACTTGACCGCATCTGACCGCAGCAGTGAAGCATTGGCAAACATAGCACTCGTTGCCCAGCCAGAAGCTGTGTTGCAGACCAATCAGAGCGTGCATCCAGATATGTTCCCGGCCTATGCAGCAATGAGCAAAATTACAACTTGGCTTCGTTATCGGACTGCAAACTAATGATTATT
>JAHDIM010000090.1:0-8531 GCA_020630805.1 Anaerolineales bacterium | reverse complement strand
ATTTTTGGCTTCCAAAACTGCTCGCCAATTTCAGACGATGTTGGCTTTGTGGAGATCTTTCACGACCTCGGCGTGCGCTTTATGCAGTTGACGTATAACAACCAAACCCGACTTGCCTCTGGCACTTATGAAAGTGAAGACACGGGTCTCACGCGGTTTGGCAAAACTGTGGTTCGTGAAATGAATCGTGTGGGCATGCTCATAGACATGTCACACAGTGGTGAGCGCAGTACGTTAGATGCTATCGAATTCTCTGAGCGCCCTATTACCGTTAGTCATGCAAATCCGAAGTTCTTCCATGACGCGCTGCGAAATCAAAGCGATGCGGTTCTAAAAGGTCTGGCTGAAACGGGCGGCATGCTGGGATTTAGCCTGTACCCATTGCATTTGAAGAACGGCGGTGATTGCACTCTAACGGCGTTTTGCAGCATGATTGCAAAAACTGCTGACATCATGGGGGTGGACAACATCGGCATTGGTACAGATTTGTGCGTCGGGCAACCCAGCAGTATTCTGAGTTGGATGCGCAACGGACGTTGGAGCACCGAAACCGACTATGGTGAAAGTTCGAGCAGATCTATGGAATGGCCTAACCAGCCAACATGGTTCCAATCCGCCGCCGACTTCCCCAACATTATCCTAGGTTTGCGCGACATAGGATTTTCAGATCAGGATGTAGAGAAGATTATGGGTGGCAATTGGCTGCGCTTCTTTGAAACCTCTTTTGGCCCACAGCACGCCTAATCATCCGCACCACTAGACTCACACTATGACTGTTGACATCCCTTTACGCCCCCCTCACATCGTGATGCAACTCGACCGGCTGGGAAGTTTTCACGCCAATCGGATTAGTTTTGCCCGCTCGATGATTAGAAAAATCAATCGCGAAGCGTGGAATATTCAACGCAACACGTTTGACATTGACGCCAATGGCTACGGTACAGCGCTCTACGAAATTGAGGCCAGCGCCGGTGAAATCTATTCCCTGATCGTCTTTTCACAATATCTCGATCCCGCTGACCGAACTGACCGCGTGATTGCGGAAAAATGGGACGCAGCCTTTGCGCTGTGCGAAGGCAAACTGTCCCAAGCGCAAATCCATCGTCTGCACAGGGAATTGCCCAAGCAAGAGGCCGGTCGCAACCAGGCCGATGTGCTTGTAATTTCACGCGCGAACAAAAGTGTCCGCAGCTTTGAAGCCGTCGTACAGGCCCTTTCACAAGGCCAACAACCTTCAGTAGATATGCTGGCAGATGTGGGCTATTTGTTTCGAACCACGGCAGTCTATGGCAACGGCAAGTTTGGCGTAGCAGATTACGGTAAATTGCGTGACAAGCAGTCCTTTGCCCTGCCATTTAGTGCGCAGATGTTTGCGGTTTGGCTATTTCGTGAGTTCACAATCCAATTAGCCAACCATGTTGCCAAATGCAAAGATAACACTGCCGTCCCATTAGCAGCTGAGTTGCATCGTTATTTAGGGGTAGGCAATGCAACAGGTCTAGGGATGGCTCCCTTTCTGGTCAAACATCCGCATCTGATTCACAACTGGATGCAGGCCCGTGAGACAGCATTAGGTCGCGTGTTGGCTCTTGAGACGCCAACCCCTGAAAAAGTTACCGAGTTGACCGCCCTGCTTCAGCAAGCAAAAACGCATATTGCAGAAGTCAATATTGATGACGAACGCCAACGCACAGCAAACGCAAGCGCTCTAAACGGGCTCTCAGCAATGTTAGCTGTTATCAGTTCGCAAGATATTGAACATTGGAACAGCCTCACGCGCTATAGTGCCCAGCACACTTCCATTGAAACGCAAGAAATTCTCAACAGCTTACTGATAGAACTTTATCCATCAATAGTGGATGAACTAGAAACAACCACTGGCACATACGCTAGTCCAAAACTAGATCCAACGTGGACCGTCGCACAGTTGAAAGAAACCATTGAGCAGCAATACGCTTGGGTCATCAATATAGACTTCACGAATCCAGATAGCACGCACTATTTTTGGTATTACTCACAAGAAAAGAAAGAACCGCGCCTTGGCGTTCGTAGTGAAGAACCTGGCGCTGAAAAAGAAATGCCCGTTCATATTGCCCGGGACGTTGCCGAGCTTTATGCAGACTTAAGCGCATTTGCGAAAGCCCATGCTAACAACTCAGTTATTCGGTTTGTGATGGCATATCCACAGCACAAAGGCACAGTTCAACGTGTGCAATCGCTTGCCAGCTATGAATATGGCGAAATTCAAGCGAACCTCATTGACAAGGCTTGTTTGCCGATACACATGCTGCGTGCAAAGCTTGCGATGTTTGGCGCTAGTCGTTTCGACCCAAAGTCGAATTTATGGACCCGAATTACGCTCTTCCAAGGAGCGCCACTACTGACTGAAATTGGCAGTTTGTCGCATGACAACTGGTCATTCCCAGTCAAACCAACTGCATATGCTAGTTAGCGAGAACGAACTTCAAGAAGTCATTTGGCGTGCCTTTCGAGGGTTCGGATGGCCGCGCGCCATTAGCAAGGACATTGCCGATGCAATTGTCTGGCTTGAAATGCATGACTTAGACGGACTACATTGCCTAGCCCACTGCATTCGTCATCCAGCGCACTATCAAGACGGCGCGGTTGCGCCCATTGAAGAAACCAATGAAACCGTGACGTTTGACACCAGCAATAATTTGCAAACGCTTGCTGGTGATCTAACGCTTAACATGGCACTTGGAAAATCAATTGAAACCGGTCAGCCAGCAACGGTGCATCAGCACAATGCTCCGCTACCACGGCTCAGCTTAGCATCACTGATGAGTTCATATATCCCCGTTGAAGCAATCGTTTCAGATCATGAAGCGCAGTTCTTGGTTACGCGTGACAAGAAGATAGTCAAAACAAAAACAGCCGCAGAAGAATCACAAATCTCCGTTTTCTATGGGTACTCAGATCACCAACTCTCCGGGCCACAAGATGCAACGGTTTTAGATCAAGCAACCTTGGCTAAGACATATCAAAAGAATTTGGCCCGAGGTCTATCTATTCCAGATGCACTTTGGCAACAGCTTGATGCCTTAGCAATAGAATCGATGGTGGAAGCAACTGACGCCTCTCGCGCAAGGGGCGCTGGCGAAAACGCCACAATTGGATAGAATCTGAGGCATTGTGTCAGCGTTGACACAGGTAGATGCACAGTCCAGATTTACTGGCTTTCTTTCGACTCAATGGCACGTCAACGAAAAATGCGTCGCAAAGCTGAACAGCGGCGTCAAGAAAAACTACCTCGCACCTTACGAGAATTCGCCAAGATCCAATCGCCTTTCTCACCTTGGCAAGTGTTGTCATCAGACCACGTCAATGACATTCACGAAACAGGGTTGAAAATTCTAGCCGAGATTGGTGTTCTAATGATGGACGGTGGCGCCCGCCAACGCCTCAAAGCCGCTGGTGCAACTGTTGACGAAATTGAAAAACGTGTCATGTTGCCCACAGCATTGGTCACAGCGCAGCTTGAAAATGTCCCATCAAGCTTTACCTTACACGCCAGAGACCCGAAAAAATCACTGACAATTGGTGCAAATCACATCAACTTTGCTACCGCTGGCGGCGCAAGCTATTACAGCGACCTTGCCGAGGGGCGTCGTCCAGCAACGTTTGACGACTACCAAACGCTGGTGAAGCTTGCACAAGTAAGTGGTCCAGTTCACCTGATTGATGCCAATATTCTGGCACCACCCAAACGGCCTGCGTTGGAACGCAATTTACATCAGTTCGATCATCTGCTGCGTTTGACCGATAAAGCCATCATTTGCAGTTTGGCGAATGCGGCCATTGCAAACAACGCGCTAGATCAGTTTGGGTTAGCCTTTGGCGGACGAGACGCCATTGACAAGCCAGTCTTGTTGGGAAATCTAAGCATCAACAGTGCCTTACGATTTGATCAGGGGTCTTTGCAAGCGCTAGAGGTGTTTGCACAAGCGCGACAGCCAGTGATTATGTCGGCTTATATTCTGGCTGGTGCGGTGAGTCCAGTGACCCTAGCGGGCATTCTGGCGCAACAACATGCGGAAGTGTTAGCAGGCATTACGCTTTCACAACTTATTAGCCCTAGAACGCCGATGGTGTACGGGCACTTCTCGACTAACATTGAACTAAAGAGTGGTGTTCCGGCATTCGGCACACCAGAAGGCGCACTGCTTACCGCTGGGGCAGCGCAGTTGGCACGCCATTGTAATTTGCCATTTCGCGCCAGTAGCGGCCTCACCACAGCCAAAGCCGTAGACGCACAATCTGCTTACGAAACACAGATGAACTTGTGGCCTAGCGTACAGGCACATAGCAATGTGGTCATGCATGGCGCAGGGTTTCTGGAGTCTGGATTGGTCTGTTCGCGCGAAAAGTTTATGGTGGATGTTGAAGGTCTTGGCATGTTCCGGGCCATGCAACAAGGCATCCCTGTTGATGAAGAGACGCTTGCATTCGACACGATTGCATCCGTGCCGCCCACGGGGCATTTCCTCAATACCGACCACACCATGGCCCGCTACCAGACGGCATTTTACGAACCCGTGATTAGCGACCGGCTTGGCTATGGCCCTTGGGAGGCGGGCGGGAAATTCTCAACCGCACAAAAGGCTGAACTTGTTTCGAATCAAGCCTTGGATGCTTACGAAGCGCCGAAAGTGGATGATGCTATTCTAGACGCCAACGCTGAGCACGTTGCCCGCCGCCTCGAAACAATCGAGCGTTAAAGGCCAGTCACCTGCAAGGCCCGAGGTGCCCGGAACTCATGTCCATAGGGACGCGAGTGCGCAGCATCGACTAACGCTAGCGCCGGGAAACTTTGCAGAAGCGCTTGAATGCCTGTAAATGCTTCTAGCCTCGCTAATGGTGCACCAAAACAGAAGTGGGCACCATAAGCAAACCCCAAATGTTTGTGAGCGTTTTCGCGCTGGATCTCGAAGCGATTTGGCGCGTCAAAAACAGTTGCATCGCGATTTGCAGCACTCAGTGAACAATAGATCTTTTCACCTTTTGCAATTTCAACGCCCAACACCGTAACATCTTTTGTTGGGAAACGCATCGCAGACTGCACCGCAGACTCAAATCGCATCGACTCTTCAATTGCATTCGTCAGCGCCTCCGCAGAAGTCCGCACCGTCGCTAACGCATCTGGATGCGTCAACAAACACCACAGGGCATTTGAAATCATAGAGGTCGTGGTTTCTACCCCACCAAAGAACGTCAAGGCACAATTAGAAACGATTTGCTCTCGTTCAAGCTGTTGCGGACTATGTACAATTTCGCTCAAAATTGAATTGTTTGGAGTTTGGCGCAACCCCTCGATTTGAGCCAAGATTAGCGTTTCAAAGGCCTTGAATGCGGCTTGACCGCGTGAGGTCAGAGCAGCATCCTGTTCATAACTCCCAATGGCTGCGCCAAAGGCATCGTACCAGTCTCGGAATGTGTCAATGTCATTCACATTCAAGCCCAGAGCCGCCACGACCGTGTAGATGGCGATTTTGTCAGCAAACCCACGCGTCAGATCTACCGTAGATTGGCCCCGTAATTCTTCAATTAGCTGGTCAACAATTGCATCAATCAGGTCTTTATAGAACGTACGAACATGTTTTGGACGAAACGGCGGCATGAAAACATCGCGGGTTTGCTTGTGCCGCTCACCGTCCATACTCAGCATCATTTCGCCAAACAATGCATCCATCGGGTTGATCTGATTAGGTGGCGACACCATTGTGAAAGTGTCTGCATCTTTCAGAATTTCAACCACGTCTGAATAGCGCGTGATTAACCAAAAATTGTAATTTGCGACCCAAGTGACTGGCTCAGCTTGTTGTAATTCTGCGAACAATCCATATGGATCTTCAGCTAATTGCGTTGCCGTAACCGTCGCTCCAATTGGAAATCTTGAGTTAGCCATGCAGCGCCCCTTTACTCAAACTAGCAATCTGCGCACCTGACAAACGCAACAGATCTTGCGGCGCAAGTTCAACACCAGCATTTGGGTCACCACTACTAATATTTACCTTTGTTCGCTCTAGAATGCCTTCATCAAAAAACAGCGGCAGTGATGTTGGTAAATCAAGCGGAGGAACAGAGCCTTTAACATAGCCAGTTAATTCAGTAATTGTTTCGGCTTTGGCAAAACTCATGCGCTTATAACCTGCTGGCAAATATTGGCGCACGGCTTGCAGATCAAGTTGAACCTCTCCAGTGGCGCATACCATCACGCGTTTTCCCTTCTTGTCTTGCAACAAAATGCACTTAACTACTTCATTCAACGGCACATTGCGTTGAACGACTGCATCTGCCACCGTAAAAAGTGGCGATTTATGCGGTAATACTTTGTACGAAACGCCTGCGGCATCAAGAAATTGTGTGACTCTGGTTTCCATTTCCGTATGATACGTAATATCTGGTGATATATCAGGTATAATTTTTGTAGTATTGTGCGAATTGCCCAATCCAGACACAGCTAGCCTTAGTAATTATTTTTAGGTTATGGCACGAAAAACCGTTCGCCGGCCAAAATCTGGCGGTACTCAAAATGGGATGATTCCACAGCGCTATGATTATTGGCGCTTTGGAACTGGTACGCCAGAGCATTACCCGCTCGATTTTTACGTTGAAGGCGCAGGCGAATATCACTGCAAGCCTAACTACGTGACGGGGATCTTTGACCGTCCTAACGCCACGCACTTCTACTATCATCTGCAAGGGAATGCTGAGTTTGAGTATGGTCTCAACCGTACGACGGTCAATCCGGGTGATTTACTCATTATCCCTCACGGACACCCCTATTACTATCGCGGGTCTCAGCAGTTGCGCTTTCACTGGTTTGGTTTGAATAATCACTGGCCAGCGGTGTTGGGTGAAACGCCAGCGATTCGGGTCTATCAGCTTGGACCAGACGAAAAGACCGAAAGCCGCTTTGTAGAAATTCGCGAAACGCTCATTCTAGGCAAACCGGGGTATCCATTGCGTGCCATTGGCATGTTCTACGAACTATTGGCTCGCCTTTTCGATCTCACGTCGCCAGTGCAACTGCCACATTCTGATTATCCAGATACCGTGCGCAACGCCATTATTTACTTGCGCGAAAATTACACGCAAGCCTTTAGCGCGACAAAAACTGCCGCCTGGGTTGGTGTCAGTCAGTCGCACTTACGCGCCTTGTTTGAAAAATGGGTCGGGGAGTCGCCACAGCAATTTCACAGCCGCTGTCGCATTGAAGAAGCCAAACGGTTACTTGATGAACAACGCCTGTCCATTACACAAACGGCACACCAAGTTGGCTATCACGATGTCCGCTATTTCTCGCGTGTATTCAAGCAGAACACGGGAATGACACCAAGCCAATATATTGCACTTGGGAACTAACCTCAGTTCTGGATAAACTTTGTCTTTCTAAATTGAACGAATTTCTATAGTTTGCGAGCGAGAGAGCAAGCTGAGCTTGTCGTCCGCAGGTAAGGCTATGTCGCTAGCCTAGTTGCGCGTGTAATCACGCCCGCTCAGCCTACCTAATAAAATTCGCTTAACACATTCAAAAGCGTTATCCAGAACTCAGTCTAACTAAAATTCAGAATACATCGCGCAGTAGCGATTGCCACCCACGAACTGTAAAGTAGGGCCGAATCCGCGAATAATCATATTGCTGATTGATCACCACTAAGAGATGATCCTCCGCAATACACACTACGACCCCAGTAAACTCTTCACCCATTGCAGTTGCATTGCGACCCTCAGCCGATAAGCAACTTTCAGAGTTACGCGTCCCGCGCGGCGGCAATTGGAGCTGCTGCAAATACCACGGATACACGCCGTCGCTGTCTCGTGGTAATTCAATGACCTGATCACGACGATAACCATACAGCCAGTTTGAAGACGCATAGTCATCTTTTTTGACGATGCCACCGGGGAATACATCTGGAGGCGGGAACAGATACGGCTGAATTACCAACCACGTTCCAAAAACGCACACAGAGATTGACAGCAAAGTTCCGCCCAACGCCCACCACTGCCAGTATCTTCGAAAATTACTCATAACAGCTCGCGCAGCATCTGTTGCCAAGTCGACACAGACAGCCACTCCCGCACGCGCGAATAGTCATATTCCTGATTGATTAGTGCGACGACTTCTCCATTATCAATGTAGAAAATCATCCGGGTAATTTCTGACCCGACTGCAGTTGGCCGAATGTTGTTAGCAGAAATACAACCGGAGTCGCTGCGCGTCCAGTTGCGGCCAACCTCAAATTGGCGCACATAATAAAAGGCCACAGCCTGACAGTCTGCAGAAACGCGCGACACTTGGATATGTCGGAAGCCCGTCAACCAAGAATTTGAGGTGTAGTAATCCTCAACAATGTAGCTTTCAGGATAAACATCAATTTGGGGACGCAGTAATTGCGCAGACCAGACTGAAATGCCTAATAGTGCTAAGACAATAAACGCCCCACTTGTACCTAACAACACTTTCCATTTTTGCCCTTTCATGAGTTAAGTGTATCCAATTCGTGGGC
>JAHDIM010000003.1 GCA_020630805.1 Anaerolineales bacterium | reverse complement strand
TTAACTTCAACGATATTATGGCTCGCTGTCGTGATTATGGACGTGTAAAAATTGCGCGTGCTTATGGGCAGTGGGATGAAAAATTTCTTGTTCGCGAAATCCAGTGGTTAAATAACTGCGGTTTTGACCTCATGCATGTGCCTGCTTCAGCGCACAAAGCCAACGGCTACACCAATAAATCTAAGCCTAATATCGTCGATATTTATATGACGGTAGATGCGATGCGCGTTCTTGCTGAAGACGAAAGCATCAGTACGTTCGTCTTGCTCACTGGCGATGGCGACTTTATCCCGTTGGTGAATGCGATCAAGCGCGCTGGCAAGAAAGTTGTCGCTGTTGGCGTAGACCGCTGCTGGTCAGACAATCTTGAATCTGCTGTTGATGAGTTTTTGGCTTACAGTCAAATTTCACCGGCCTCTATCGGTTTGATTGATGTTGATGATATTGATCTTGATAACCGCGTAGTTGAAATTGTAAAAACAATGCGCGCGCAAGGGCATGACATGCCTAGCTTGCATGAACTTTCTGAATGGTTAAAAACCTCCATTGAAGGGTTTGATGATCGCCGCCTGATCAATTCTGAGAACTGGTACTATCGGGACCTGCGTGCGTATTTGATGCATCGCCTTGGCCCTAAAGGCTACCAAATCCGCAAAAAGAAGAACCAAGAGTTTTTACTTTCGCCAGACAGTGAACATCTGCTCAAGGATGACGCGCAAGAGCCAGAAAAAAGTAAAGATAGCGAAAAAGAAAAGCCCAAAAGTAAAGGCCGCAAGGGTCAGGGTGACCGTGATCATAAGCGCCGTAAGGGTAACAAATCGCATAGCAAGAAACCAGCCCCGCAAAAAACAGAGGCTGAAGACGTCACGCCCGCTGCTGAAGTTGAGGCTGAAGCTGCACCGGTTGAAAAAGAAAGCCCAGTGGTTGAAGCCGTGGCAGAGGTTGTTGCCCCAGCTATTGAAACACCAGCACCTGCGGCCGCATTGCCTGATCCTACGCCAGTTGCCCCTAAAGCTGCTGATCCTGTTGTAGAAGAGGCCACTGACAAACTAACAATTGAATCTGCCCAAGCGTTATTGCTAGAGGCCGTTACTAAGCTTGCCGCTGAAGGCCGCAACCCGCGTGCTTCCATTGTGAAGTTGACAATGCGCCGCCTGAACAGCGATTTCAGTGAAAAAGACTTCCGGAATAGTGAAGGGCAACGCTTTGCAAAATTTGACCAATTCTTGCTTGATGCTGAAAAGTCAGGATTGGTACGGCTAGAGGGTGAAGGGGTCTATCGTGAAGTGTACTTGCCAGAAAATACAGGCGAAGTAAACACTCCAGAGCCTACCGCCGAAGCGGAAGTAGATGTTGAACCTGACCCTGGACCGGTTGAAGCGACGGTTGCAGCACTGACGGTTGCTGCGGTTGAAGCTGAAGAACCACAGGACTTGCCCGCAGCAGATGCCGTTGAAGCGTCTATGGATGCGGACGTAGCGCCCGCTGTAGAACCAGAGACTGAAACTGTTGCCGCAGCTGAAGCTGTTGAAGCGCCTGAGGTGGAAGATACAGATGATGTCCCTGAAGTTGTGGCCGTCATCGAAACGGAAGATTCTAGCGCGCCAATTCATGCAACTGATGATTTAAGCATTGAGTATGTGTCAACCGAAGACGCGCCAACTGCAGACGCTAGTGTTGATCCTGAAATTGCAGAAACGCCTGAAGTTGAAGCGGTAGAAACCGCTGACATGCCAGAAGTTGCTGAAGTTATAGAAGACGCTGCCACCGCGGTTGAAGAAGACCTTGAAGCAGCGGCTGAAACGCTTGCAATCCCACCAGTAAATGAGGTTGTTGTGCTTGACGAGGCTGATGAGCCAGTCGTGACGCCTGATTTGCCTCCATTCCTAGTCGATAAAGAGCAAGTTGCCCCGATTGAGGACACAGTTGTTGAAACGCCAGCGGCAGACGCCGTAGAGATGCCGACTGCTGATGAAGCAGACAGTGTTGTAGAAGACGAGGTGGCAGAGGACGATATTCAACTGCCGGGTGCAGTAACGCAACAGTTCCAACTGCGAGAAAAGATCAAGGCGATTGAAAACGAATTAGGTAGCTCGATTACAACTCAAGCCTTGGAAAATGCTGATGCGCCTGTAACCGACACTGTGGATACGGCTGTGGACAGTGCGACGAGCGCCGCCACTGGAATTGCAGCAGCCGGAACAGCCGCAGCAGCGGGCTTACTCTCTCCATTAGGTGAGGGTGCAGCAGATACAATTTCAACCGGACTTTCTTCAATTACAGACGGACTTTCTTCAATTACAGAGAAATTTGCCGCAACACCAGCACCTGAAGAAGAATTGCCAGATATCTTTGAAGGCGTTGAAGAAAGCCAAGAGCTAACTGTTGAAGAAATTGAAGCGATTATGCAAGTCAATGATGAGCCAGACTCAGCCTTGATTGAAACAACGCTCAACCTGCAGGATGATTTGGCCGTGCCAGTAGACTCCGCTATTAGTGACAAGGTTGTTGAAGAAACACGCGAGTTGCTGGCAGATGAAGAAGTCAAGCGCCAAGTTGTAATGTGGATGAACGGTTACAACAATTTCCCAGCAACGATTGATGATCTGAAGTTACACTGCCAGATGCTGCGTGATGAAGCAAAGCAATCTGTAAGTGATTTCCAAGTTAGTCAGCTTGTATTGGATGCAGTTATGGCTGGCATTTTGCAAATGGAACCATCAAGTGACACGCCTGCGTTGTACAATCTCAACATCACAAAAGACACCGTTGCAGCGTATTTAGAACGCGGCAAGTAAGACGCGCCCTGTTATTGTCTTGACCCTAACAGGCGGCTCAATTTGAGCTGCCTGTTTTTCTTTAAGTTGATACAAAAATATTGCGCATTGGGCAGGCACGCACATGTGTTTTGGTGTTTTGACAGCCTATTTTGATTATGTTACGATGCATCTAGCGAATCACAACTTAAGCGTTTGATTCGTGCCTATCGCATAGATAGTTATCCTCTTCATCCTCAAAATCGTTCGAGCCTAATCATTTGTGGCACAGCATTTGAGTTTCCGGAAATTTCAAAGCCGTTTCGCTTTACAGCACTCGTTGCTGTAATTTTGCACGCCTTAAAAAGATCCGATTCAAGAAGAGAGACAGCGCAGACAGTGCCCTCAATTTAGTTGAGTTTTGTCTGCCACAATAAAAGAAATTTACGTTCTGGAAGCCATTAGAACGTTTAGTAAAAAAGGAAAATTGAATATGGCAGAAAAGAAACTGCGCATTATTCCAATCGGCGGCTTAGGCGAGATTGGGAAGAATATGACCGTAGTTGAGTACGGAAAGAACATCCTTATTGTTGATGTAGGGATTATGTTTCCGGAATTCGACATGCCTGGTATCGACCACATCATCCCAGACTGGGGATATTTGGACGATAAAAAAGAGCGCGTTGTAGGAATTGTCTTTACGCATGGTCATGAAGACCATGTTGGTGCAATTCGCTACATGATGGACTATTTAGATGTCCCGCTTTACGGCACTCCATTTACGATGGGTGTGGTTGAGCGCAAGCTAAAAGGCGCAAAATCAAAGTCACGTATCAACGTTGTAGAGCCTGGCGGTAAAATTAGCTTAGGCCCATTTGATGTTGAATTCTTCAATGTATGTCACAGCGTCCCTGATGCAAGTGGGCTTGGCATTACAACCCCAGCTGGCCTTATTGTCCACACTGGCGACTTCAAATTAGATAACACACCAACGCTTGGTATTCCAACCGATATGGGCAAGCTCTCTGAGTTTGCAAGCCGTGGCGTTTTGGCGTTGCTTTCTGATTCTACGAATGCAGATCGCCCAGGGTACACCCCATCAGAAGCAATTATCGATGGCGCGTTACGTACCGTCTTCTCAGATGCAGAAGGGCGGATTATTGTGGCGTCTTTCTCTTCACTTGTTTCACGGGTGCAACAGGTTATTAATGCGGCGGCTCAGTTTGGGCGGCGCGTTTCACTTGTTGGTACCTCAATGGTGGAAAACAGCAAGCTTGCCTTGAAGCTTGGGCACTTGAAAGATCCTGAAGGCGTAATTATTCCACTGTCTGAAGGGCTAAAACTTCCTAAAGATAAGCTTGTTATTATGTCAACTGGGTCTCAAGGGGAACGCAGCTCTATTTTGGGGCGGTTGTCTCGTGGGCAAAACCGTGACTTTGATGCAATGGAAGGCGACACGATTGTTGTGTCTGCGCATGCAATCCCAGGGAATGAAGAACAAGTTAGCCGCACGATCAACAGCTTGATCCAACGTGGGGCGCGGGTTATTTATGATCCGATTTTGCCTGTGCACGTGTCTGGGCACGCGCATAGTGAAGAGCAAAAGCAACTGCTAAACATCCTCCGCCCAAAATATTTTGTGCCAGTACATGGTGAGCTACGCCACCTACATGCGCACGCTGGGTTGGCCCAACAAGTGGGTATTAAGCCAGAAAATATTGCGACCGTAGAAAACGGTCGTGTTTTGGAATTTACCCAAAATTCAATGCACATTGGCGAACGCGTGCCGGGCCGCTACATTTATGTAGATGGAACTGGGATTGGGGACATTGGTCCAGCAGTATTGCGCGAACGCAACCGGCTTGGTGAAGACGGCTTTGTGATTGTAAATATGTTGGTAGACATGGATACCGGTGAATTGATTGAAGATCCAGAATTGATCTCACGCGGGTTTGTGTTTGTACGTGATTCAAAGGGCTTGTTCAATGATGCCAAAAGCCGGATTGTACGTGAAGTAGAAAGTGGCGGTAATGGTAGCTTGCGCAAACGCGTGGAGCAAACTGTTAGCGATTTCTTCTATGGTGAAATGCGCCGTCGCCCATTGGTGTTTGCCCTAATCAATCAGGTCTAAATGCGCAGCATGAACTGTAGTTGCAATGGTAGGTTGCCTTTTGCACTCAGTTTCAATTCCCTTTAGAATTAGCGAAATCAAAACTAGAAGCCGTGACATTGCTACATTAGTGATATCACGGCTCTTTTGACTCTAAGGCGACCTGCCGTTTTGCTAACTTTGCGTGAATATTAAATGTCACACCATATTATTCAAACTGCCTCAAATCTCCACCCACATGCGCTAACGCTAGCAGAGCCTAACGCGTATACCTTGCGCTTGCAGAATACGCGGCACTACCAATACCAAGCTGAGTACTATACGGCTCAGCAATTTGAAGATGTCTCCTTTGGCCGTTTCTCTGATGCTAATTCAGGCATTGCTGTATTCTGTACAATTGCATCTGCTGCCGCTGAAGATGCCCCAACTGTTCTTAATAACTGGGGCGATGAGGTGTTGGTTATTGCTAAAAATGATGGCATCGTGCGGCGTTCCGTAACGGCGCATTTTTTGAAATTGTTGGCTGCACACGGTATTAATCAGTTTAGATTGCAGGACGTGCTAATCGATGGCAGTTTGTCTGCTTTTGCGGCTTATTTTTTACAAGATCTGCAGTGGCAGGTAGCAGTTTCTAATTTCTATGAAAGTGTCATCGTGCTTTCAGATGATGCTAGCGTTTGGCAGAATATCCGCAAGAGTTATCGCCCGCTGATCAAGAGTGCGCTAACTAAATGGACGCACAATCTGTATTCTGGACCGAGTGCTAAGCGTGCAGACTTTGATGCGTTTCAGGCTTTGCATTTTTCCTTAGCTGGTAAACAGACGCGGAGCCAAGCAACATGGGACCTGCAATGGGATGCAATTGTGGCAGGTGCTTCTTTTGTTGTTGAGGCGCGTGATGAGGCTGGCGAATTGGTTGGGGCGTCCTTGTTTTCTGGGATGCACACTGGTGTTTGTCAGTATAGTTCTTCTGTTGCTAAACGCGAGTTATTTGGTCAACCTGTGAATCACGGAATTATGTGGTTGGCATTGCAACAATGTATTAAGCTTGGCATCCCTAGCTTTCATATGGGGCAGACCTATGCAGATTCTTCTGCGCCGATGACACCTAAAATGCAGAATATTGCAAAATTCAAAAGTGGCTTTGGCGGCGCGATAAAAATGTCAGTTTTTATGGATGTAAAACGCTCCAACGGAGAATAAAGTAGCATGATGACAACCAGTGCCCTTGGGCTTGGAACGGTTCAATTTGGCCTTGACTATGGCATTTCCAATGCGGCTGGCAAAACGAGTTTAGCTGAAGTTGAAACGATTTTGAACTACGCCGCTAGCGCAAACGTGACGTATTTAGATACCGCCGCAGCCTATGGCGATAGTGAGCGTGTACTGGGTAACTTTACTGCACAGACAAAAACGGCACAGGTCATTACTAAAATTGGCGCACAGCCGTATACAAATATTGGTCCCGCTGAAATTGCACAGTTGCAACAAGAATTTGACCAATCGCTACAAAATTTACAACTTGAAAAGATTTATGCGGTATTAGTTCACGCGGCAAATAACCTACACGTGGCTGGGGCAGCGGATTTTTATGCACTTTTGCGACGCTTCAAACAGCAAGGGCTGGTTGAAAAAATTGGCGTTTCTGTTTACTCAGTTGCAGAAGCAGAGCAACTTTTTTCGAAATTTGAATTTGATGTGTTGCAGATCCCTGTCAATTATTTAGACCCTACGACAGCAGGGCACACATTTCTAAATACGCTAAAATCGCGGGGCGTAGAAATTCATGCGCGGTCTGTATTTTTGCAGGGCTTACTTGTGATGGATTTAGGCAATCTCGATCCTTACTTTGCGCCGCTTGTTGCGCATCTGAATGCCGTGTTTGCCCAAACTGAGCCGCGTAATATTTCAAAATTACAATTAGCGTTGGATTATGTGAAAACGCATCCAGCTATTGATGTTGCTGTGGTTGGTGTCAATTCAGAAGCCCAACTTAGGCAATTGAATACTTTGTGGCAAGCGCCAGCCGCATTGACACAGGCTGAGTATCAAAAGTTTAGTTTTCAAGGTGATTCGCACTATCTCAACCCAGGGTTATGGCAGGTAAATAAATGATTCTTGCAATTCTTCAAGCTCGCTTTTCTTCTACAAGATTGCCCGGTAAAGTCATGAAAAACTTAGCGGGCGCGCCAATGCTTATCCAGCAGGTTCGGCGCGTACAGCGCTCTAAGCGAATTGACAAACTTGTTGTTGCAACCAGTAACGATAGCAGTGACACGCAAATTCTTGACCTGTGCGCGGCGCATCAGGTGGATGCGTTCGCTGGCGATTTGAACGATGTGCTGGATCGGTTTTATCAGGCCGCACTGCAATATCCTGACATTGACACCGTGGTACGCCTGACAGGGGATTGCCCCGTTATTGATCCAGAGATTATTGATGAGGTGATTGACCTCTATTTGAATAACGACTTTGATTATGCAACCAATGCGCTCAACCCTGTTTTTCCAGACGGGTTAGATGTTGAAGTCTTTAGCCTAGACGCTCTGAAAGAAGCGTGGCAAAACGCTGAGCTCCCCTCACAGCGTGAACACGTTACCCCTTACATCAATCGGCAGCCTGAATTGTTCAAAATTGGACACTTAGGCGCTGCAGAAAACTGGTCGCACTTACGTTGGACCGTAGATGAACCAGAAGATTTCGAACTAATCGATATTATTTATCAAGCCTTGTACGCTAATAATCCTGCGTTTACTTACGCAGAAACATTGGCATATGTAAAAGCAAACCCACATTTGATGACATACAACACAATGTATGAACGCAATGAAGGGTATGCAAAATCCCTAGCAGCAGAGCGTGGACTCATGACAGATAACAACTTTCAAAACGGAACTGGTCAGAAACTATACGAACATGCCAAAAGCCTAATTCCAGGTGGCACCCAACTGTTATCCAAGCGGCCAGAAATGATGTTGCCCGATCTTTGGCCTTCTTATTACAGCAAAGTTGAAGGGGTAACCGTTTGGGATCTGGATGGTAATGCTTATATTGATATGGCACACAATGGCATTGGCACTTGCATTCTGGGTGCTAAGGATCCGGATGTGGATGCGGCCGTGCTTGAGGCCTTTCAAAATGGCGTGATGTCTACGCTGAACTGTCCAGAAGAAGTAGAGTTGGCCGAACTGTTGTGTGAACTGCATCCTTGGGCTGATATGGTGCGCTATGCCCGCACTGGTGGCGAAGCAATGGCAATTTCTGTCCGGATTGCACGCGCCGCCACGGGTAAAGATAAAGTCTTATTTTGTGGGTATCATGGTTGGCATAACTGGTATCTGTCTACAAATTTGGCAGATGATGCTGGCTTAGACGGCCATCTAATTCCAGGCTTAGCGCCAAAGGGTGTGCCGCGCGGATTAGTTGGCACGACCTTCCCATTTGAGTTCAATAATATTGAAAATTTGCGCGACCTTGTCAGCACGCACGCTGGCGAAGTGGCGGCAATCGTTATGGAGCCGATCCGGACTGTTCAGCCTGAGCCGGGATATTTAGCGGCTGTACGCGCAATTGCGGATGAAATTGGCGCTGTACTAGTATTTGACGAGTGCACAGCGGCATTTAGGCAAAATGCTGGCGGAGCGCACTTGCTTTATGATGTGAATCCAGATATCGCAATGTTTGCCAAAGCGGTGAGCAACGGATATGCCATGGCCGCAATTATTGGGACTGAAGGCGTAATGAGCGCGGCGCAAGAAACGTTTATCAGTAGCTCTTACTGGACTGAACGAATTGGGCCAGCTGCCGCGATTGCAACAATCCGTAAATATCAGGCGGCGAATGTTGCCGAGAAATTGAATGCACTTGGCCATCAGGTGCAAGAAGGCTGGCGGGCTGCTGCCGAGACTGTAGGGATTGCTGTACATGTTGACGGGCTGCCGGCATTAAGCCATTTTGGCTTTGACCACCCGCAAGCCAACGCATTACGCACATTGTTTACCCAATACATGCTTTCTGAGGGCTATTTGGCAACCGGTGGCGTGTATTTCACAAACGCGCACAGCGCCGAAATCGTCGCCGAGTATTTGGTCTCTGTAGAGAAAGTCTTCCGTATTCTCAAAGATCATATCGAAACGGACACTATTCAAGACGCGCTGATTGGTCCTGAAGCGCACTCGCGGTTCAAACGCTTAGTTAGCTAGCGGCTACCCTTGCCAGAAAAAACTCTTTTATTACGAATAGATGCGAATCCAAAGATTGGGGTAGGGCATTTTATGCGCTGCCTCGCTTTGGGTCAGGCTTGGCATGCCACAGGCGGTCAGCTTGTTGTTGTGACAGACTGCACCGCGCCAGATTTGCTGGCGAAGTTCTTGCTATTGTCTGCGCAGATTCTGCCTGTCTCACCTTCAGCGCCGCCGGCAAAGCAATTGGCAGCGCTTTTAGGTGACATTCAACGGGTCCAACCCGACTGGGTGGTATTAGATGGCTATCACTTTGATCTTGCCTATCAAGAACAGATTAAAATGGCGGGTTGGCAACTGCTCGTCTTAGACGACTATCATCATCTCCCTACTTATCAGGCAGACCTGATCCTCAATCAAAACATTACAGCGGCAGACTATCCCTATCAGGACAGTAGCCCACAGGCGCGTTTACTGCTTGGTACGCAATATACACTGTTACGGTCTGAATTTATTACGGCTTCGCAGTTGCCTAAACCGACTAATGCGCAACTTTCTGTCCTGATTACGATGGGCGGCAGCGATCCTGATAACGTCACGCAGCGTATTTTGCAAGCATTGGCTACGTTCCAAGCAAAGCCGCTTTCCCTGACCGTGATTACCGGTCCCCAAAATGAGCATGTTGCGGAATTGAAGCAGTTGGTGCAAACGCTGCCACATGATGTGACGCTAATACACTATGTAGAAAATATGGCAACATTTATTCCGACGTTTGATGCGGTTATCTGTGCCGGTGGTTCTACGTGTTGGGAGATCGCATTTTTTGCGTTGCCAATGTTTATTTGCGTGCTTGCAGATAACCAGAATGCCAACGCATTATATTTAGCAAATGCGGCGGCAGCATTGCAGGTTGATTTACGGGTGATTACGCCAGAGTCAACGGCTGCTGTCCAAAAACGCTTAGCGCATTTCTTAACTGCGCCAGCATTACGTAAACAGTTAGGCCAGCGTGCGGCCACCATAATTGATGGCAAAGGTGCCAGCCGCGTCGTTGAGGCGATGTTGTCTTATGAACACTAAAATTACAATTGGAGACCGTGCGCTTGGTGCGGGTGAACCGTGCTTTATTGTTGCAGAAATTGGTATCAACCATAACGGTGATATGGATTTAGCAAAGCAAATGATTGATGCTGCTAAGGAAGCTGGTGCTGATTCTGTCAAGTTTCAGAACTATGTCACCGAAGATTTTCTATCTGATCGCTCACTGATGTATGACTATATCTCACAGGGTGAACCCGTGTGCGAGCCTCAGTTTGATATGTTCAAGCGGTATGAACTTAGCAATGCTCAGTTGGGCATGTTGAAGGCGTATTGTGATGAAGTTGGCATTATCTTTCATAGCACGCCTACTAACAAAAATGGTGTTGATGCGCTAGTGGCGCTAGGGTCCCCAATTGTTAAGAATGGCTCAGACTATTTGTCTAACCTGCCGCTGGTTGCTTATATGGGGCAAAGTGGCGTTGCCACCGTTCTATCTACTGGCATGGCAACCGTTGCTGATATTGACGAGTCTGTGCGGGCATTTAAGGCCACAGGCAATCAGAATTTAGTGCTTTTGCATTGTACGTCTGCTTATCCGTGTCCCTCAGATGAGGTGAATTTGCGCAAGATTCCATCTTTACAACAGACCTTTGGGGTGCCAGTGGGTTTTAGTGATCACACAGAAGGTATTGAGGCGGCGATTGGCGCAGTGGTATTAGGGGCTTGCTTCATTGAGAAACATTTCACGTTAGATCGCAATTTGCCTGGCCCAGATCATCGATTTTCTTCAGACCCGGCTGAATTTACGCAGCTTGTGCAAGGGGTTCGTAAGATTGAAGCGAATCTTGGCGTTTCGGCGCTGGGACTAAGCGGTGTAGAAAATGAAAACCGTGAGGCTTATCGCTTGTCTTGCGTTGCGGCGCGGGCGTTGCCAAAGGGGCACACTCTGTCTAAAGATGACATCGCCTTTCGGCGTCCGGGCAGTGGCTTACCGCCAGCCCAAATGGACTACCTAATTGGGTATACGCTGCCGCATGATGTTGCGATTGGGTATATGTTTTCTAAAACAGATTTGCAAAAATAAGTATGCGAAATATTGTTGTAGGCGGGGGATTTAGAGGCATTGCTACAGCTTACCTGTTGGCAAAAAAAGGCCAAGATGTAACTTTGATTGATGCTGCCCCAAAGCTTGGTGGGGTGTTACGCCCAATTAAGTGGGGGGCTTATCTGCTTGATAAAGGCTGCCATCTCTTTGACAACAGTAGCGATTCTTTTACTGATTTTATTTGGGAGTTGGGCAATGGTAATTTTGCGCCGCTCACTGTAAATTATGCATCTATTAGCGGCGGGCAAACTGTTAATGGATTAGCAATTCCAACCTTTTTGCATTTGCCGCAGGCTACAAGTGCCGTTAGTTTGCTAGAAATTGCTCAGGCTAGCCATGCTAGTAGTGACGGCGTTAATCACAGTTTAGCCGAGGCACTTGTACAGCGGTTTGGCCCGACGTTATATCCGCATGTTGCGGCAGCCTTCCTAAAAGCGTATAGCGTCCGGCCAGAAGCGATTTCAGCCAACGCATTGCCTCAAACAATGTTTCAGCGGATTCAACTCTTTGATCGACAGACGTCTTTGTTGTTCAAACAAGCCCCATATCTTGATGATCGGCTTGGCGTGTCTTCTGCGGCGGATCCATTGGAGTTTTATCGAGACAAAGTGCAGCAGCGCGACTTTCGTAATTTCTACCCGACATTGCGTGGGTTTGATGACTTTTTGGACATTGCGACATCTAATTTGAGAAGTAGTGGGGTTTCTTTGCATCTAGGCGCCGCAGTTAATGATGTGCTGCTAACGCCAAACGATGCCCGTGTCAGCACCGCAGACGGACAGTCTTTTGAAGCGGATCGCTTGTTTTGGACGTTACCAAAAGCAACGTTTACGCCCTTTTGTGCGGGTCGTTATAAGCTTGATACATTGACTGAAGCGGTGCCGATGGTGCTGATGTATTTCGCGGTAAAGTCTACCGATGTGACGGACATCACATACATACACAACTATGATGCTGCAGAAATTGCGTATCGCATTTCTACACCGGGTAGTTACATCGATAATTTGAACACTGCACCGCCGGGATACTCTTATATTTGCTGCGAAGTGGTCACGCCAGTTGGATCTGCGTATTGGCAAGATATTGCGCAGTATCGTGATCAGCTTTGGCAAGAAGTTATCCAAAGTGAGATTGTGACGCCAACGGCTACCTATGTAGATTCTGTGCACTATCGGGTGCCCAAAACATATAGTCTCGCTAAACCGGGTTATCTAGCCGAATTAGAGCAGCTCAAACAAGAGCTTGCGCAATATGCTCCGTTCGTTTGGCTGGATACAGAGCAAGTTGGCAAATCAACCATTTACACAGAATTACAAGGTTGCCTTTTATGACCGCATTTGACCCAATCTGGAATGAGCTCTATTCACAAGGGCATAGGAATCGCTATCCATGGGATGCGGTTGTGTCATTTGTTTTCCGGAATGCCCCGCGCGACATTGAACGCAATCAGGTTGAAATTTTAGAAGTTGCCTGTGGAACGGCAGGTAATCTTTGGTTTGCGGCCCGCGAAGGGTTTTCTGTCTCTGGCATTGATGGCAGCACAACCGCAATCGAGTATGCAAAACAGCGCTTTGTAGAAGAAGGTCTCACCGCAGATTTGCGTGTCGCCGACTTTACAAGCCTTCCTTTTGAGGATGCCGTATTTCATCTGGCGATTGACCGTGCTGGGATTACCTGCTGTGCTTACGCGCAAGCGCAACAAGCTGTCGCTGAAGTGCATAGAACACTAAAAGCTGGCGGTAAATTCTTTTTTAATGTGTATTCTGTTAGTCATACGAGTGCAGCTGGCAAAAGCGGGCTGAATACAGAAATTACGCAAGGCAACCTAACCGGTGTTGGCGCAATTTGTTTTTATACTCAAGCTATGATTATGGAGATGTTCCCGGTTGCCAATTGGCACATGCACACTTGTGAAGAAACGCTCTGGAATAATCAGGTTGGTGCTGACAATAGCCAACATGCTGAATGGAGAGTCGTTGTTGAAAAGAAGTGAGCCTACATTGCGTATGCGCCTAGCAACAGCGGCGGATTTGCCGCTAGTGTTTGCATGGCGTAATAGCGATTGGATTGTTTCTTTAGGAACGTTGAACCGTAAAGTTACCTTGGCAGAACATACTGCTTGGTTTACCCGCGTTGTTGCTAGCCCAGACTGGCTATTTTATATCCCGACCCTCACCACGTCCGCTGGAGATGTGCCAATTGGAACAGTGCGCTTTGCACGCACGTTAGCTGCTGCTGAAGTCTCTATTTATTTGCAGCGGGACTATATTGGCCAGGGTTTAGGGACGCGTGCTTTGCGGCTTGGCTGTGAAATGGCGTTTGCGGCATGGCCAATTGCGCAAATTGATGCCGAAATTCTTCCCACTAATCAGGCATCTGTTGCGTCTTTCTCTAAAGTTGGGTTTGTGCCAAATCCCACTAAAACAGACGCTGATATTTTGCATTATGTGCTACCCCGTACATAATTAGGCCCGCATGGCATTACATATTCCACACAACCGGCTTACTTTTGATCAGCGCGAGGTCGCGGCTGCTGAACGCACTGCGGCGTCTGGTTACTGGGCGGGCGGTGATGCGGTACTTGCAGTCGAAACCTCTGTTGCAACGTTAGGCGGTATGAATTTTGCTGTTGCCGTTGCGTCTGGCGTTTCTGCATTACGCTTAGCACTGCTAGCACTGGGCGTGACTGCTGAGGGGGAAGTGATTGTGCCGGGGTACAGCTGTGTTGCGATTATCAATGCTGTGCTTGCTGTTGGGGCTGTGCCGATTGCCGTAGACGTGGAGCACGATACATTGTGCATCGATCCAGCGTTAGCGGCGGCTGCAATTACTGCTAAGACGCAGGCAATTATCGCCGTCAATACCTTTGGCTATCCGGCAGATATTGCCCGCTTAGCACTGCTTGGTATGCCAATTATTGAAGACTGCGCCCATGGGTTTCCGTTGCAAAACGTTACGGCAGATATCCGCATTACGTCTTTCTATGCAACAAAAATGATTGGTGGTGGCGAAGGTGGGGCCGTACTTACAAATACAAAGGCGCTTTACGACTTTGTACTGGACTGGCGGGATTACACCGATAAAAAGCCGCACCCGCAGCGCCTGAATGACAAAATGTCTGACCTTGAAGCGGCCGTTACCACGGTGCAATTACAAAAATATCAAGAGTTTGTTACGCAGCGGCAACGGCTTGCGGATTGCTACTTAGCCAGCTTTGCGGCGCTGCCGGTGATTAGCCTGCCGCCTGCTACCCCAAATCGCGTTTGGTACCGTTTCGTAATTGACCTCGCTGAATTGCCTTTTTTAGAGATCCAATCCGCTTTATCTGACCGGGGTATTACTACCTACCCGCCCATTGAAGATTGGAGTACAGACCTTTATCCGCTTGCCCATACACATAACGCGAAAAGCGCCTATAATCAGGTGCTCTCAATTCCTTTGTATCCAACGCTAACAGATACAGAATTGGCGTATGTTGTAAGTAACCTGCAAGAAGTGATCGTTTCGTACTCAAATGAATAGTCAAGACTGGAAAGCCAAGCAATCTGATATTGAAAATTACTATAGCGCGCTTATTAACCAATACGGGCATGATCCGCGCGCATGTGATTATGGGCGTGCAAGCTCCCAATTGGCTAAGTTTGAAGTAATCAGTGCAGGCATCAGAGAAACCAGCGCGCTCAACTTATTAGATGTTGGCTGTGGGTTTGCAGACTATGCCGATTACTTACAGGCAAATGGACAATCAAATATTAGTTACTATGGGTTAGATCTTTCTCAACAAATGATCGACAACGCCCGTGAACTGCACCCAGCGTTGACCTTCTATCGCGGTGATATCTGCGAATTGGAGTTTGATGTTACATTTGATTACGTTACCGCCAACGGTATCTTTTATTTGCTAGGGGAAGCCGCAGAAGACTATATGCAAACGCTTGTTGCACGGATGTTTGCGCTTTCTAAAAAGGGGCTGATCTTCAACTCTCTAAGCAGCCTAGCAGATACGTTGGAGCCTGGTGAGTTTTACGCAGATCCCAGCCGCGTGTTGGCTTTCTGCCAGACATTGACACGCAACGTTATCCTGCGTCATGATTATTTGGGTCATGACTTTACTGTGTACATGTACCGCTAGTCACCGATGCTTGTTTCCATCAACCAGCCAGCGTATTTGCCTTGGCTTGGGTATTTTGCCCGGATTGCAACAAGTGATGTACACGTTGTACTTGACCATGTGCAGTTTGAAAAAAATAGTTTTATCAACCGTAATAAGGTGCGTACAGGTAAAACAGCCACTTGGCTTACCGTTCCGGTGAAAACACGTGGCAAGTTTGGGGCTTTGCCCATAAACACCTTAGAAATTGACGCCAACCAAACAAAGTGGCGTCGTAAACACTGGGCAACGCTCCAGCAAAATTACCAAAAAGCGCCGTTTTGGGCAGACCATGCGCCGTTTTTAGAACACTTATATGCGCAAGATTGGCGGTCTCTTGCACGCCTATGCCGCGCATTTGATACGTATTTTTTAGAAACATTGCAAATCAATACACATCTTGTGTATAGTTCGCAACTCGATCTTACGTCAACTAAAAGTGATTTGATATTAGACATCTGCAAAGCAGTCGGTGCCGAACACTATCTCTCCGGAGCATTAGGGCGCGACTATCTAGATCAGAGCAAATTTGAAACTGAGGGTGTTCAGGTGTCTTATCAAGATTATAATCACCCAGTTTATACTCAATTGACACATCAGGATTTTATGCCTTATATGTCTTTGATTGATTTACTTGTAAATCACGGCCCAGAGAGCCGACCTATTTTACTGACCGGAAACTGATTTCATGACAACACTCGTAATTGCAGCCCATCCTGATGATGAAGTTCTAGGATGTGGCGGGACAATCAAACGGTTAACATCTGAAGGTGAAGATGTTTATATTGCGATCTTAGGTGAAGGGATTACTTCACGCTACAACGACCGCGAAATTGCCGACCAATCCTTGATTGACGCATTGAACGCCAACAGCAAGGCGGTTGCTGAGTATTTAGGTGCCAAAGACCTATTCATGTACGGCCTGCCAGACAATCGCTTTGACATGGTGCCGCTGCTTGATATCGTGAAAATTGTAGAAACACTGGTTGAAAAACTGCAACCCACCACAGTGTTTACCCAACACGGGGGCGATCTGAATATTGACCACGTGCAGACATACCGCTCTGTTCTAACTGCAACCCGCCCAATGAAAGGGTCCTCAATCAAGAATGTGTACTCATACCAAGTTGCATCTTCTACTGAGTGGGCGTTCCAGCAATTTGCACCCAAATTCGAACCTAACTTATTTGTCGATATTTCAAATACGATTGAAGACAAAATTCACGGCATTCAGATGTATGAAAGTGAGGTGCGGGCCTTCCCACATCCGAGATCTCCAGAAGCGTTGCGTAGCCAAGCACGCTACTTCGGGTCTATGACGGGTCTCGATTTTGCTGAAGCATTTTGCATTATTCGGCAGGTTGTTTCACTGTAGTTGTGGTTGTTTTTTTCACGTTCATCTCAAAAGTAAGTGTGTTTAGCGTTGTTGAGGCCAAGCGTGATTTTTCAGACAGTGCGTTGTAATACTCAATGAATGTTTTGATCACTAGTGCGTCTAGAAAGGTTTCTTTGGTAAAAAGTTTCCAAGAGGCGCTATCAGAAGTTACAAATGGAGCAGGTAAGCTCGTTGTCGTTGACAGCAAGCCGCTTTCTGCATCCTTGTACTTTTCTGATAATTCGCATGTTGTTCCAAAGTCTGAAGCGCCGGGATTTAACGATGCTATTGTTGAAATCTGTAAGGCCGAGAATGTTACGCTTATCATCCCCACCCGGGATGAAGACTTACCGCATTTCGCGACGTATAGCGACTATTACGCCAAGTTAGGGATCACGACTCTCGTGCCAGACCTGGACGTAGTAGATGCCTGCCAAGATAAATATAAGTTTGTTCAATTCTGTATTTCTAACGGATTTAAGGTTGCTGAAGTTGTCGATACGCCTTTTGCTGAAGGGCAAAAGTACCCGGTCTTTGTGCGGGCACGCAAGAGCAAAAGCAGCCGTTTTGCTGCCAAAGCCGATTCGCCCGAAGCACTACGCCACCTGCTAGAACAATTTGGCGAAGACTCTGTTATTCAGGAATATATTGATGTGCCTGAATTTACAATTGATCTGTTTTCAGACCTAGATGGAAATGTTCTTTCTGTTGTGCCACGCCGGCGGTTGTCTGTGTTTGGTGGGGAATCATTTATTGGGCAGACCTTCTACAATGAGATCCTGATCCAAGAATCTGCCCGCTTGGCGGCTAGCATGGGCCTAATTGGGCACAACGCCTTCCAATGCTTTTTTGATGGCGAAAATGTATTGTTCATCGAGGTCAATCCGCGCTATGGCGGTGGCTCTAGCCTAAGCTTTGCGGCTGGCGCAAATTCACCGCTAATGCTGTTGCAACTGTTGCAAGGGCAAACTGTAACGCCAATTATTGGTGAGTTTGAACGCGACTTAGTGATGATCCGCTATACACAAGATGTGTTTGTAAGGAAAGGCGATGTTATTAAATGAGTATGATTGCATCTTACTCGATCTTGATGACACCCTTTACCCGGAAGTTGCGTTTGTTTACAGCGGTTTACGGGCTGTTGCGCAGTACCTTGCTGCAAAAGTAGACGAGACCGAAGCGCAGCTCTATGCGCAGCTTGTTGAATATCTAGAACAAGACGGACGCGGTAAGATTTTCAACGCTATCTTACGCCGTTACAACCTCGAAACACCTCTAAATGTGCGGGCGCTTATTTATCTGTACCGCACGCACACGCCTGCACTTTCGTTTTATCCTGATACCGTAGACTTCCTCGTCACTGCTCGTAAACGCGGCCATAAACTCGGCATCATTACCGATGGGAAAGCCTCTGTGCAATGGCGTAAGATTCAGGCCTTGGCCGTTGAACCATATGTTGATATGGTCATCTGTACTGATGATCTCGGCAAATCTTGTTGGAAACCCTCTGACGTGCCTTACCGATACGCCTTGCAAACCCTAAATTGTGCGCCGCAAAGGGCTATGTACGTCGGAGACAACCCCGCCAAAGACTTTCTTGCGCCTAATCAGTTACAAATGCTTAGCGTGCACATTACGCGTTCTGGACCTGTGAGAGTAGGCTTCCCAGCAACAACACCCATACCAACTGACCCGCTCTATCAAGCTGCAACGCAGGTTCCTACACTTGCGGCTTTGTTAACGCTTTAACGCATCCCTATGAATTTTATTGAAATTGCTGGCCGTAAAATCGGCCCCGGTCATCCCACGTATGTAATTGCTGAAATGTCTGCCAACCATATGCAAGATTTTGACGTAGCCGTCCGAATTGTTGAAGCTGCTAAGGCCGCTGGTGCAGATGCTATCAAATTACAAACCTACACTCCAGATACGATTACGCTTAATTGTCATAGTGATTTATTTTTGCAAAGCGGCACAATTTGGGAAGGTCAACACCTTTACGATTTGTACCAAACTGCATACACACCTTGGGAATGGCAACCTAAGCTGAAAGCAATTGCAGAAGACTTAGGGCTTCATTGTTTTTCATCGCCGTTTGACCTGACCGCTGTTGACTTTCTAAATGAGATGGATGTGCCGGTCTTCAAGATTGCGTCTTTCGAAAATGTAGACGTACAGCTTATTAAGTACGTGGCACAAACGGGCAAGCCGATTATTATGTCAACCGGCATGGCAACCTTAGCGGAAATTGACGAAGCCGTTACCGCTGCCCGTGCGGCAGGGTGTGAACAATTGGCATTGTTGAAATGCACGAGCTCCTATCCAGCTATTCCTGAAGAAATGAACTTGTCTACAATTCCACATTTGGCGAAAACATTTAATGTGCCCAGTGGCTTGTCTGACCATACGATGGGGGCAACGATCCCTGTAGCAGCGGTGGCATTAGGCGCCTGTATTGTAGAAAAGCACTTCACATTATCACGTGAGATGCCGACGGCTGACCGTGCGTTTTCAATGGAACCGGCCGAATTTAAAGCAATGGTGACGGCCATTAGAACCACAGAAAAAGCCTTGGGTGAAATCAAGTATCAACGCACAGATAAAGAGAAAGCGACGATCAAGTTTAGACGGTCTTTATTTGTTTCCAAAGACATTAAAGCTGGCGAGGTGTTTACGGCTGAGAATGTGCGCTCCGTGCGGCCAGCACATGGGTTACACACGCGCAATTATGAGGCAGTTATTGGGCGTAAGTGCCTAGCAGATGTTGCTGCTGGTACACCGCTTTCTTGGGAGCTGATTGCGTCTTAGCCGGGCGCACCTGCTGCTATAGCGGGTAACTTTTTGATGACTTATATTGGCATTATTCAGTCACGAATGTCTTCTACCCGATTACCGGGGAAGGTGTTGCTACCGCTAGCGGGTAAGCCGTTGTTACAACATTTGGCGGACGCCTTAGACCAGTCAGTTTTAGCCAATCGCTTTGTGATTGCAACGTCTAGCGAACCGTCAGACGACTCGATTGCGGCGTATTGTGCGACGCATGATATTGCTTGTGTTCGGGGCGCTTTGGCAAATGTTGCGCAGCGCTATCAGACGGTGCTTGCGCAATATCCGGCGGCAGCATTTGTTCGCATTTGTGGCGATAGCCCGCTTGTAAATATCTCGATTGTAGAACGCGCAATTCAGCTGCATCAACACGGCACGAGTGACATTGTCACCAACACGCTGGAGCGGTCGTACCCGAAAGGGTTGTCTGTTGAAGTTGTTACGGCTGATTTATTTCAGGCCAACATCGCAGCCTTTGATGCGCAAGATCAAGAGCATGTCACACGTTACTTCTACCGTAATTCAGCGGCGTTTAACATTGAAAACTTCACTAGTGGTCTCGCCGCTGGTGACTTACAACTTTCTGTTGACACCCAGCAGGATTACAACATTTTGAATGCCTTCCTAGCAACCATAGCTGACCCCGTTGGCCGGTTAGATGTAACTGACCTTGTTGCACGTTATCAAGCTTTTTTAGAGACTTATCATGATTAACTTTGGCGTTATTGGGCTTGGGGTTGGCGAACGGCACGCCCATGCTATTGCAAGTCATCCAGATGCAAGATTGCTCGCGATTGCCGATTTTGATACCGATAAGCTGGCCGCCGTCCACGCGCAATTTCCTTTGGCACGTTCGCATACTGATGCAGCGGCTATCTTGGCCGATCCGCAAATTGATGCGGTCGTCATTGCGTCTTATGACAATCATCATTTTGAACAAATTGAAGCAGCCCTGACGTCTGGTAAGCACGTCTTTGTTGAAAAACCTATCTGCCTTACCGCCGCAGAACTGACTGCAATTGAAGCGTTAGCGGCTCAGCATAAGCACCTAAAACTCTCGTCTAATTTGATCTTGCGCCAAGCGCCGCGATTTCAAGATCTCAGACAGCAGGTTAACGCTGGGGAATTCGGTGACCTCTATTTTGTGGAAGGCGATTACAATTATGGGCGCTTGCATAAAATTGTTGCAGGCTGGCGCGGACAGATCCCTTATTATTCAGTGACTTTTGGCGGAGCGATTCATGTAATTGACTTGCTGTACTGGCTAGTGGATAGTAAAGTGACGTCCGTCTCTGCGATGGGAAATAAAATTGTCTCAGCAGATACAACATTTGCCTATAATGACTTCACAGTTTGCTTACTCAAATTTGCAAATGGGGTGGTTGGTAAGGTTTCGGCAAACTTTGGCTGTGTCTACCCGCATTTCCATCGGATGAGCGTATACGGCGCGAAAAAGACATTTGAGAACACCTTAGAGGGCGGCAAATACTATACGTCGCGGGCACATCAGGATAGCCCGATGATTACCGATCAGGCCTACCCCGCTGTTGATAAAGGCGAACTAGTGCGTGATTTTGTGGATGCAATTCGTGACGATCGTAATCCCTATGTGTTGAAGGCTGATGTCTTCCATGTGATGCGCGTGTGTTTAGCAATTGAAGAGTCAATCCGAACGGGAACTGAAATTACGTTAGATTGATTGCGAATAGATAAGGATTTTTTAATAGTGAGAAACGTACCTTTTGGGCGACCAATTATTGGTGCTGAAGAAAAAGCAGCTGTCGCCGAAGTTTTAGAAGGCCATATTCTTGTGCATGGGCCGCGTGCAAAGCAATTTGAAGCGGACTTTGCTACATTCACTGGTTCGCCTTATGCGGTGTCTGTCTCCTCTTGTACAGCCGCGTTGCACCTGAGTTACTTCTATTTGGGCACTGGCCCCGGTGATGAAGTTATTGTGCCAGCGCAAACCCATAATGCTACCGCACATGCGGTTGAACTGACCGGTGCTAAACCGGTGTTTGTTGATGCCGAATTACGTACCGGTAATATGGATTTGGATCAGCTTGAAGCTGCAATCACACCCAACACAAAAGCAATTTCGCTTGTGCACTACCTCGGTTTACCGGTAGACATGCCAAAACTGATGACAATCGCGAATAAACATAATTTGTTTGTTGTTGAAGATTGCGCCTTGGCAATTGGTGGCTACGTAGATGGCAAACACGTTGGGTTGTTTGGTGATGTTGGGGCGTATTCGTTTTACCCGGTCAAACATATGACAACAGCTGAAGGTGGCATGCTGACCACTAAGCATGAGGATATTGCCACAAAGATTACGCGCCAGCGGGCCTTTGGGGTGGATCGTCACGTTGGTGAACGCAAAGTGCCTGGCGTTTACGATGTCAATATGCTGGGGTTCAACTATCGGCTCAATGAAATTGCCTCTGCCATTGGCATTGAGCAAGTTAAACGCATGCCCGGCTTCCTGACGGCCCGTAAAGCTAACTATGAAGCGTTGCAGGCTGGGTTACAAGACATTGCTGAAATTGATTTGTTTGAGTCTTCTACAGACCGTATTCAAAGCAGCTATTACTGTCTCTCAGTTGTGTTGAAAGATGACATTGCGCCACTGCGTTTTGAGATTGTGAACTATTTGAAAGCACATGGTGTTGGTACAAGCGTGTACTATCCTAAAGCAGTCCCAAAATTGACGTATTACCGTGAAAAGTATGGCTACCAAGAGTCAGACTATCCAAATGCAACCCGCATTAGTGAACAATCTATTGCGCTGCCGGTTGGCCCACACTTAGACCAAGACGATATGGCTTACATCGTGGCAACGCTGAAAGACGCCTTAATCGAGGTGACAAAATGAGCATACTAGAAATCAAAGACCGCCGCATTGCCATCATTGGCGGGGCTGGCTTTATTGGGCACCACATGGCACTTACTCTAAAAGAATTAGGGGCAGATATCCATGTCGTTGATAGTTTGCAAGTCAACAACTTGTTGGAATATTCCACCACTGCGCAGCCCGTGCGGAACCGTGACTTGTACTTACGTATTTTGAATGAACGGTTAGATCTGTTGCGCGCCGCAGAGGTTCCGTTGCATGTGCAAGATGCGCGTGACTATGGTGGTCTTTCTAAAACACTACGTGAGATCAATCCGCAGGTGATTGTGCATTTAGCTGCAATTTCACATGCTGGTAAGTCTAATAAGAACCCATACAGCACGTTTGACCATAGCCTACGCACGCTAGAAAATGCGCTAGATTATGCACGTGGGCATGTTGAGCAGTTTATTTATTTCTCTTCAAGTACGGTATACGGCCACTTCAAAACGGCTTCAGTTGATGAGGAAACCCACTGCGAACCGTTTGGCATGTACGCGTCATTGAAGTTTGCCGGTGAAAAAATGGTGATGGCATACAACCACGTGTTTGACTTGCCGTATACCATCATTCGGCCTTCAGCATTGTACGGTCAACGTTGTGTTAGCCGTCGTGTCGGTCAAATCTTTATTGAAAATGCCCTACAAGGTCATAAATTGCGCCTGAACGGTGGTGGGGCAGAAAAGCTAGACTTTACCTACATCAACGACTTGGTCGGTGGGATTGTAAATTGTATTGAAAATACAAATTCCTATAATGAAATTTTCAATATGACCTACGGTAGCGCCCGCTCTATTGCTGATCTGGCGACAATTACGCGGGAATACTTTCCTGATATTCAACTCGAAGAATCAGAGCGTGACACGGCCTTGCCAATCCGGGGTACTCTCAGTGTAGATAAGGCGCGTCGGCTAATTGGATATGATCCCCAATATCCAATCGATACTGGTTTTCGTGAATATATTGAGTGGTATCAATCACTTGAAAATGCCTAATTAGGCAAATGACAATTGTCAAAAATGCTTGGCTATCTGACTTATGGGCCTTAGATGCTTATACAGTTACAGACTATGCTCAAGCGTTAGCGAGCCCAACGTGGGCTGAACTCAAATCACATAACAAGCGGGAGCGTGGCGTTTTTGTAGATGTCAAGCTCCCAACTGTGGCCGTTGAGTGGGTTGCCGCTTATCAGCAGCAGCAGTTTCGGCTTATTGATACCAACATCGTGTTTGTAACACCAGCGGTTACGCCCGATGTTTCTTCTACCAGCGCTTCAACGCAGATCACATATAGATTTGCCACCCCCTCTGACGCAACGCCTGTGAAAACAATGGCGCGCGCGAGTTTTGTTTATAATCGTTTTTTGATTGATCCTAAGGTGCCGCCAGCAGCTGGTTTAAAAACGCGGTCTGCATGGGTGGGTAATTATTTTTTAGGAACACGTGGCACAGACTTAGTTGTTGCAGAACATCAGGGGAAAATTGTGGGCTTTTTACTGCTTATCAAGCGAGAAGCCACACTTACGATCGATTTGATTGCCGTCGATCAGGCATTTCAGAAGCAGGGCATTGCAATGCAACTGGTCGCTTTTGCGCAGCAATCAATTCCAAATATTGACCGTTGGCGGGTGGGCACGCAGGTGTCTAACATTCCTTCAATGCGGTTTTATGAGAAGCTAGGCTTTTCAATCGAGTCTACAAAATATGTGCTGCACTATGTAGATGCAGCCTTCTAAATGGCGTTTATCTAGACAGAGGCTAATTTGAGTAATTCTTTATCAAACGGACCCGTATTGGTTATTGCCGAAATTGGTAATAATCATGAAGGCAACTTTACTGTTGCCAAAGAAATGGTGCATGCTGCCGCAGAAAGTGGTGCAGATGTTGTTAAATTTCAGGTGATTCGTCCTGAACGTTTGGTTGGGCCAGAGAAAAATAAACGCTTAGCGCAGTTGAAGTCTTACGAACTGACAGACGACCAATTTCAAGAGCTGTTTGCCTTGGCACACACGCTCAACGTGAAAACATCGGCCAGCGTGTTTGATGTTCCCAGCGTTGCGTTTGTTGGCAATGCAGTGGATTTTGTGAAGATTTCCTCGGGTGATAACCAGTTTTTTCCATTGATTAGCGCGACAGCGGCCTTGCCAAACCCAACAATTATTTCAACAGGATTGTGTACTGGTGCTGAAATTGACACCTTGGTCAAGGTTTATCGGGCCCATGCTCACACCCAGAATGAACTCGCGCTTTTACATTGTGTTAGCAGCTATCCAACGTTGGATCAAGATGCGGGGTTGAACACAATCAAATTCCTCAAGGCGCAATATCCGGATATTGCTGTGGGATATTCTGACCACACCCTTGGCATTGATGCTTGTATTGCTGCGGTTGCGCTTGGGGCCACTATTCTTGAAAAACACTTTACGTTAGATAAAAACTATTCTGATTTCCGTGACCATCAGCTCTCCGCAGATCCGGCTGAGTTGCAGGCCTTAGTGACCGCGGTGCGGCGTGTAGAGAACATGCTCGGCAACGTCGAAAAAATTGTTCAAGCGCCAGAACAACAGGGCGTTTCAGCTTACCGAAGATCGATTGTGGCTGCCCATGATTTAGCTGCTGGGCACGTGCTGACCGCAGCAGACCTCACCTGGACGCGCCCGGGAACTGGTATTGCGCCAGGTGAAGAAGCGCTACTAATCGGTAAAACGCTAAATGACGCAATGGTTGCCGGTGAACAGTTCGCTTTGGACGCGGTGCGCTAGCCCTTATGTGTGGTATCGCTGGCTATATAGGTGACGCACCGCTTGAGGATAAATTGCTAGACGCTTGTTTAGCAAAGATGGGCCGTCGCGGACCAGATCATCGAGCTGTACAGTCTTGGCAGACATCTAAGGGGCAACATGTACATTTATTACATTCACGCCTAAGTATTATTGATTTAGACGCTCGCGCTAATCAGCCAATGGGCCGTGGACAGCAATCTCTCGCAATCAATGGTGAAATTTACAACTACCTTGAATTGCGGGCGGCTTTAAGCAAGTCGCATCAGGTTGAATTTGAAACTGAGTCTGATACTGAGGTGATGCTGCAAGGTTTACGCTGTGATGGCTTAGAATTTCTAGACCGTTGTGAAGGAATGTGGGCGTTTGCTTACTATGACAGTGCCAAAGAGCAACTTAGCCTGTCACGTGATCGCTTTGGTGAAAAACCGCTGTACCTATACCGCGCGCATAATGGCGTTTACTTTGGGTCTGAGATCAAATTCATTTTTGCTTTATTGGGGCATAAATTGCCGATCAATATCCCTTATGTACAGCGTTATTTGGTAAATGGCTATAAGTCGCTAAGTAAATCTGATGAAACCTATTTTGAAGGGGTTTATTACCTAGAAGTAGGCGCTGTGGTGCAGTTAGACGCGGCGCGTACTATTTCTAGCTTCCGCTATTGGGACCCAATTGTGGCGCAACAGCCAGATATGAGCTATGCCGAGGCGGTTGCTGAGGCGCGCGCGCGCCTTATTCGGTCGGTTGAATTGCGCTTGCGGGCTGATGTGCCGTTAGCTTTTGCGATGAGTGGTGGCATTGATTCTAATTCGTTAATTAGCATCGCTAAGAATGTGTTTGATTATGACGTGCACGGCTTCACCATTGTGAATACCGATGCCCGCTATGAAGAGCAAGACTATATCGATCACGCCGTGACACAACAAGGGCTGAAACACACAGCATTGCCTATCAGCACTAGCGATTTTCTACCAAATCTCAAGACGCTGGTCGCGCAACACGACGCACCTGTACTAACCATTACGTATTATGCACATTGGTTGTTGATGTCGCAGGTTGCGCAACATGGTTACAAAATCTCGATTAGTGGCATTGCGGCAGATGAACTGTTTACTGGCTACTATGACCATCACAACGCCTATCTATACGAGGTTAGCAATGACCCTGTAGAACACGCGCAAGCGTTACGTAATTGGCAAAAACACATTGCGCCGATCGTGCGCAACCCGTATTTGAAACAGCCCGATTTGTATGTCAAAGATCCTGAATTTAGAGGGCATATTTATCTTGGGAACGTTGAGTTTGCGCAATTTTTGCACAATTACACGCCAGAGCCCTTTGCCGAAGAACGCTACGTGCCAGGCGTGTTACGTAATCGGATGATGAATGAACTCTTCCATGAAGCCACGCGTCAGGTGCTACATGAGGAAGACCTCAATGCAATGTACTTCTCTATCGAGAACCGCTCTCCATTTTTAGACCGCGCCTTGTATGAACATTGCTATCAAATTCCGTCACGGCACCTGATTAGAGACGGCGCAGCGAAGTCTGTTTTGCGGGAAGCGATGCGCGGTATTGTGCCAGATAAAATTCTAGATAATCGCCGTAAGGTTGGTTTCAATGCGCCAATTTTTGATTTTCTAGAGCTGTCCGACCCCGCTACAAAAGCCTATTTGCTGGACAACAGCCCAATTTTTGACTATGTCAAACGCGATAAAATAGCGCAGATTATTCAAAAAGACCAACTGCCGAATAGTGAAAGTAAATTCTTGTTTTACTTCCTTAGCACCAAAATGTTTATGGAGCAGTGGGCATAAGCCTGAGTGGCTCCTTCAGCATAGTGTTTTGCTGTGCCGCTAACCAAACTGTCCACCAGTGCCCAGCCCATCAATACGGCAATCAAAATCGAGACGTATAGTACATGCCTACTGAAGAGTTCCCGCTTTACACGCAACCTTGCCTAATTTGCAGCCAAACTAGCTGGAAAAATGTTTTTAAATATAGCGAAGCCCCAGCGCGTGAAACGCGTTTCTCCTTTACACAAAATAAACCTTATCGGCGGACGGTAGATCAGTGTCAGGTGTGTGGGCATTTTGTTTCGCACCATACGATGGGCAGTGAAGTGCACTATGACGCTGACTACGTTACGGCGACCTATGCGGGGCAGAAAGGGGTAGAGGCCACATTTGAACGCATTATGGCGTTACCGGCCTCAGCGTCTGATAACGCTGGCCGAGTAAAGCGGATTGCGGACTATGCTGCCCAAGAATTTGGCACAACTGATTTCAGCCAACACAGTGTATTAGATGTTGGGAGTGGGTTGGCTGTATTTCCGGCGGCTATGAAGCGCGGCGGTTGGCAAGTGTCATGCGTAGACCCAGATCCACGGAATGTGGCGCACGCCCGAGACTACGTGGGCGTCACTGCATATCATGCTGACTTTGCTAAGTTTGAAACGGAAGCACGCTTTGACGTGATCAGTCTCAACAAAGTTTTAGAACATGTGCCGGCTCCAATTGACTTTTTAGCGCATACAAAACGCTTTCTAAAGCCAGGTGGCTTTGTATATCTTGAAGTGCCAGACGGCGAAATTGCGGCGTATGACGGCATCGAGCGGCAAGAATTCTTTATTGATCATGGGCATGTTTTTGGAGCCGTTTCATTTGCGCTCACAATTAGAAGCGCGGGTTACACCATCTCAGAACTGAAACGTTTACAAGACCCAAGTAAAAAATACACGCTGTTTGCATTTTGCGAATTACGCTAATCCTCACTGTTGTCATATGACAAATACAATAAAGACCCGAATTACTTGGGACTATGTAGGCCTGCTTGGCTTAGTTGGTTACCTTGGTCTATTTCTGCTGATGTGGAAGGATAGCTATTTCCTGATTCATGACAGTTTAGATGTAAATGGTCTACTTGGGGCACTGGGTACGTGGGAGACCGGTTGGTCGCTAAATAACCCGGTTTATCAGACGATGAACGGGCTGCCTCGCAGTTACTTTCAAATGGGCTTTGATTTTGTGCTTTTACTGAGCACAATATTTGAAGACGCGTTCTATGTATTTTTTATAGACCGCATGGTTGTGCATATCGTGGCTTACGTGGGGATGCGTTTATTCCTAGGTAAATATTCTAGCGTGCAACAGCATCCTTTCCCCGTTTGGATTATGGTCGGGGTTGCACTCAATCACGCTTTTTTGCCGTATCTGTTTGGCTTTGGCATCGGCATTGCTGGCATCCCGTTGCTAACTTGGGCGCTGTGGAACATTCATGAGCACCGCCGATTGGGGCTTTCATTTGCAATTGTTGCGGCCTTCCCTTTTTACTCTTCGCTTGCACATAATGGCGTCTTTATCATTGCTATAACAGGCGTCGTTGTAGCAATCTTAGCGCTCAAAACAAGACGGATTGGCCTACTAGCGCTTGCGGTAATCGCCTTAGGCGTGGGCTATTGCATTTCTGCTGCGCCAATGATTTATAGCCAGCTTTTTCTAGACACGCCTGTGCATCGGCAAGAATTTGTTAGATTAAACACAGCATTTTTATATGCAATTAGAAATGGGTTCGTGTTAGGCAACTTTTATCATTCTGGTAGTTTTCATGTCCCCACATTAGTTTTATTTCTGATTGCATCAATTGTTGCTTGGTGGACTGCGGCAAAGTCGTTACAAAAGGCGCTTTGGATTTGGTTTTTAGGCGCGTTAAGCGTCTCGTTGATTTATGCAATCTACGCTAACCAGACATTAGTTTCAATTATTGGCGACGGTAGCAGCACAAATTCGTTTGATTGGTCGCGCTTTCATTATTTTCGTATTATTTGCTGGAATATGGTCTTGGCTGTGGCCTTGACAGTATTCACGCGCTGGAAAAAATGGCGCTCGATCCCATTGCAGTTGATCTGGATTGGCGCGCTGGTGCTTCAACTAGGCTATACGCTCAGCAACAATCGTGAATTTGTGGTGACTAGCTACAATCTTGTGCAGCGGGTTCGCAGCCAAGAGGCATATAAGTTCTCGTATTCACGTTACTTTGCAGAGCAGCAATATCAAGAAATTGCAGATACGATTGGGCATTCTCAGGCCGACTATCGCGTGGTGAGTTTAGGCATTCCGCCAGCAGTAGCGCAACATAATGGGTTTTATACCTTAGATAGCTATCAGAACTTGTATCCACTCGCGTATAAGCAGCAGTTCCGCACCATTATTGAAGATGAATTAGCTGCCAGTGAAAAATGGCGTACTTACTATGACACTTGGGGCAGCCGGGCATATGTTTTTTCTCATGAATTGACTGCTGGCTATGCATTGCAAATTGATAAAACACGCAGTGCTCCTATTTCAGATTTTAGAATCAATACGCAAGCACTCGCTGAAATGGGCGGTTGTTATATACTATCGGCTGTTTTGATAGAAAACGCTAAGCAGAATGAACTCAATCTTATTTCTATGTTTGAAGATCAATCGTCTGCTTGGGTTGTCTATTTATATAAGGTTCAGGATTTAGATCGTTGTCCAGCATAACGAATCAGGTATTTAAACGTGGAATCAGAAGAATTAGAGCGTTTAGCAACTGATGCTGATTGGCACCCCCCATTTACGAATTTGGGTGCTGAAATGTATGGTGCTGGTTATGTATGGCGTCGGTATGGGTTCTACCCTAAATGGTTGCCATTGTGGATAGAAGCGACGCATTCGCTAAATCAGTATCTAATGCCAAGCACCCGGGAATTAGAATGCTTCTATAGAAATGCATTTGTATATGTCAAGCGATTTAAGGACATTTATGACAAGCGCTCTAGATCTGTCTGTTTTCACATCCCATCGCCTTTTGTACTTTATAAACGCCTAACTGGCGTGACGCAGACAAAAGATTGTCAAGGAACTGTTGTTTTTTACGCGCATTCGCTTAACTCTGGCGCTGCACTTGTTGATTTAGAAGAATATATTGCTGAATTGAAAGCGTTACCCGAAGAGATGCAGCCTGTAACTGTGTGTTTGCATTATCTGGACGTGAACTACAAATTGCATGAGAAGTTAATTGAGAATGGCATTACTTGTGTTACGGCAGGCAATGGCTTTCATAACATGTTTATTCCGCGTTTTTACGAGATTATTAAACGTCATAAATATGCAATTGCAAATTCTTGGTCTAGCGCACTGCTGTATTGTGTGGACTTGGGGTTACCTTCCAGTGTTTATGGTATTCGGTATGACTTTGAAATTCCTAGCGCAAAAGCTGTAATCAATAAGCAAGACACCACGCTAGATTGGTACATATACCTAATGGAAAGGCATTGGGATTGGTTAGTTGATGTCTATAAGGTTGGTAAGGTTGCCGATGCTCCCATTCAGACCAGAAAACAGCGCCGGTTTAGCGCATTACATCAGGCGCGAATAGATTATAAAGACGATAATCTATTGTACATTTCTGAAACTTTTACCGGATTGAATCGAGAGATTACAGCAGAACAGAAACGAATTGCAGATATTGAACTTGGTAATGATGTTAGTATCAGTCGTATTAAGCTGAGTTTCTTGTTTTATCAATCCTTGCTTACCACGCCATTCTTCTTTGTTTATCGATTGCTAACTGACAAAGTAGAGCGTTATTTGCTTTATAGAATGTTTATAGACAAGATTAAGCGTCGCAATACTGCGTAAATAATTACGCATTTTTACGTCTGATTAGATAGCAGTGCTGTATTAGGGCGTTGTCATTATGGCCTTTGTTTCAAAGATGAAGTTTCCCCATATTCTTTTCGTAAAATAAATTTGAGTTTTCAAAACGAATGAAGATCAATGCAACACTAAAAAAACTAATTTACCCATGCTACCGAGTTGTACGTGTTACGCAAGGACGGCTGAATACTAGGCGCTTATTAAATAATAATGCTACTGATATTTATTTAGAGATTGGCGCTGGTGATAAAAAGGGTGAAGACGGCTGGACAACTGTGGATATGACGCGTAAGTGTGATATCTATTGGAACTTAAAAAATGGTATCCCCTTTCCTTCAAATTCAGTAAAACGTATTTATTCATCGCACTTTTTAGAGCATCTTCCGTTTACTGATGGCCAGAGTTTTCTTCAAGAGAGCTTGCGTGTGTTATCGCCAGGTGGCGAATTTTCAATTTGTGTCCCCAATGCACGCTTATATATAGATGCTTATATGGCTGGCACCCTACCATTTGAAGAAAAGCAGCTATATATTCCTGCCATAAATAGAACAACGCCTATTGACTATATAAACTACATGGCTTACATGGATGGTAATCACTACTATATGTTTGATAAAGAGAATCTTCTATGTAGGTTAGAGCAAGCAGGCTTTAAGGATGTTATGAGCCGGGAATTTGATCCCGAATTAGATAACAAAGCGCGTGATTTTGAGTCGCTATATGCAATTGCAACGAAATAGTATTTATCGTTAAGCCTATATGTAGTAAAACGTTCTATTGTAGCGGTAGCTACTCATGCTGCTCACCCATAGGCATAATCGCTGTAGATCGTGAAACTCTTGTAGAATACGCGTCTGTTAAAATTAGTTTATCAGTATTTACTTGGCAGATTGATGCCTGCTATAGCACTGCTATTTCAGGTAATACTAGAAAATTATGAAGATAAGATCATATATAGCGGGATTAGCGAAAACTACTCTTGAAAAGTACGGATATTCTCTTGTTGTAAAGCCATCGTTAGATGATTTAGCATCTTATGGGTTTGACCAGTGGACTCTGCCAATCATTGCTGAAGCTAAACAGAATACGATGACAAGTTATGAGCGTCTACATAGCCTTTGTCAGGCCATTAAGTATGTGGTTGATACGGGTATTGAAGGGGCGTTTGTAGAATGTGGTGTGTGGCGCGGCGGTAGTTCATTTGCGGCAGCACAATCTTTAGTAGCGTTTGGCGACACTAAGCGTGAGTTGTATTTGTATGATACCTACGAAGGCATGAGCGCGCCAACAGATGAAGATGTAAATACCCAAGGGCATGGCGCAGCGCAACTTCTGAATACACAAAGCAAATCTGATCCAACTAGTATTTGGTGTGCAGCAGAGCTAGATCTTGTTAAACAGACGATGGGTCAAACAGAGTATCCGCAATCTCAAGTCCATTATGTGGTTGGTAAGGTTGAAGATACGATACCAGGTACTATCCCTGAAAAAATTGCTGTTTTACGCCTAGATACAGACTGGTATGAGTCTACAAAGCATGAGTTAGAGCATTTGTTTGAATTAGTTGTGCCGGGTGGCATCATCATTTTTGACGATTATGGATTCTGGGCTGGTGCGAAAAAAGCTGTTGATGAATATTTCGAGGCCAATAACATAAACGTTTTGCTACACAGGATCGACGCCACGGGGCGCATCGCCATAAAATCTAGTTGATTAGTTAAGCGCTTACACATACTGAAACCGCCACTATTCCATAAGAGATGCAACAATCTAATCCACCACTAACAACACCAGTTGTGTTGTTAGTCTTCAATCGGCCTGAAATGACAAGACGTATATTTCAAGCTGTTGCACGCGTTAAGCCAACGGAATTACTGATTGTTGCAGATGGACCAAGACCGCATCATCCTGCTGATGTTGAAAATTGTGAAGAAGTGCGTGCCATTGTCTCCCAAGTGACCTGGGATTGCGATGTAAAAATGAATTATGCCGACCATAATTTAGGGTGCAAAGAGCGCGTTTCAAGTGGTATTTCTTGGGCGTTTAGTCAGGTAGAGACCGCTATTATTTTAGAAGATGATTGTCTTCCTAGCGTTGCATTCTTTTTCTTTTGTCAGGAATTGCTGGACTATTACAAGGACGATGACAGCGTCATGCACGTTGGGTCTGGTGTGCGGAAATATACAACAGCAGCCAACGGATATCAGGTGTCTCGTTTTCCAACGGTGTGGGGCTGGGCTACATGGCGAAGCGCCTGGCAACTGTACGATCTAGAGATGCGCGACTGGCCAACGCAGCGTTTAAAATACCGGTTTTGGAAAAATAACGTTGTAGGGCTTCAAGCAGTTGTGTCTTGGTATCGTGTCTTTCAAAAGACTTATGAGGATCACATAACAAGTTGGGATTATCAGTGGGTCTTTACGTGTTGGAAAAATAATGGGGTTGCTATTTTGTCTAACGTTCCGTTAGTTAAAAATATTGGCTTTAGTGGTGCTGGAACACACACTTCGAATGTTCCAGATTATTACGATGTGCAACTGTCTGACTTACCCCAAAACGTCCTAGATTTATCACATCCTGCAACAGTAGAGTGGAATAAAGATTACGACAAATTTTTGCAATTTTCAATATTTAGCACAAGTGTTTTTTCAAAGCTAAAAAGAGTTGTAACAAGGTAAATTGATATGTCAGAAAAACTTAGCTTCTTTGAATTAGCACGCCGTAAGTTGCTATTACATTACAAACAAATTGTCCCGTTTAAATCACAGCGTGGACAGGACGTTTGGGTTATCTTCAAGGTTTTTCCATTCAAACGCAATGGGTATTTTATTGAGCTAGCTGCGGCCGATGGGGTTACACACAGCAATACTTATGCACTAGAAAAGTTATTCGGATGGACCGGGATTTGTATTGAACCTAATCCGTCATTTTTGCCAGAACTAGAGAAAAACCGCACCTGTACTATAGATCCGTCTGTTGTTAATAACGTTAAGGAAGATGTTGTTTTTAGAATTGATAATGGACAACTTGGCGGAATTGTTGCCGAAGACACAGATAACAATTATGAGGCGCGCGGTGAACAGCTAGCACAAGCAAACCTAATCACATTACAAGCTTCTACCTTGACTGATATTTTGGATAAACATAACGCTCCAAAAGTTATTGATTATTTCTCTTTAGACGTTGAAGGCAGTGAAGAACGCGTATTGTTAGGCGTAGATTTTCAAAAATATATGTTCAAGAGTTTGACAGTTGAACGTCCCTCGGCTCGGGTCAATGAAATACTCTTTGCTAATGGGTATGTTTTTGTAAAAAATTATATGTTCGACACATTTTATATACACGAGAGTGTGTTGGAAGAACGCCATATCCGGTCTGAAAAATTTGAACAGTTGCAGCCTAAAACGGACTGATTTAAACGTTGAATGTATAGAATCAAGCATTTCCTTATCCAGGCTTTTTATCGAATTAGAGCCATACTTCCGAATTTTGTTCGTCGTCTAATGATTCGACAGTTTCTAAAGAATGAACTGCTGATTCAACGCTCTTTAGGGTATGTTGATAGTCATTGGGAGGAAAGAACACAAGACGCGATTGCTTCGCCTGATAATCTTGCTATTGCGCGTGTAGCCGATGCGGGCGTGGTCGATGGGTATACGATTGTTATGCATAATGGCGTTAGAGTTTGCGCTAACGGATATTATGGGAAAGGCATATTAAATTTACTGATTCGTAACAATGGTGTTCATGAACCTCAAGAAGAAAGAGCGTTTAATGAGATTGTTGCCTTACTACCAAGTAATTGCACAATGCTAGAGCTCGGCTCATACTGGGCGTTTTACTCTTTATCGTTGTTGCAAGAGCGGCCCGCTGCCAAATGCTTCTTGATCGACCCCCAGTTTGAATGTCTGGAAACAGGGCGTTTTAACTTTGAACTCAATAACCGTACAGGTTATTTTGAACAAGCGTTTATTGGTGCAGATCCGGCGAATAAAAACGCGACAACGTCTGTTGATTTGTTTTGTGAGACGCATTCTATTGATAGCTTAGATATTCTTCATGCTGATATACAAGGGTATGAAGAGGAAATGCTTTGGGGCGCGTCAGAGATGCTGTCGCGACAACAAATAACATATGTCTTTATCTCTACACATTCAAATGCGTTGCATGCAAACTGCATAAAATTGCTAGAAGATTATGGATACCACATTCTTGCGTCAGCAAACTTATTAGAAACCTTTTCTCACGATGGTTTGATCGTTGCGAAAGCATCTAACGTTTTAGAACCCGCCAGTTTGCAGATTTCGAAAAAGAGCAACTAGAGAAAAATCCTTTCAAGGCTGATTGTTATAAGTTATAGTTGTTTCCTTGTGAGTTATTTATCTTAGCTTGTAACAAATGTGGTCTATATAGAATGCAAAATAAAATTAAACAACTAAAAAGAGGTTTGTCTAATTTCTATTCAACTGTACTGAATGTGAATTCCGATAGCCTGGCAGGTCTTGAACTGCTTCCAATTGAAACAATATTAGATGTTGGCGCAAATGAAGGACAAAGTTCAAAGGTCTATCGGAAGATTTTTCCAGATGCTCAGATATATGCGTTTGAGCCATTAAGTGCCCCATTTGCGAAATTAGACACTTGGGCTAAAACTCAAGGTGGCAAAGTCATCACGACCCAGTCTGCTATTGGTAATGTAGATGGTAGTCAAGAGATGGTGCAGCACGTCGATTTTAGTCCAGCTTCCTCATTGCTTGAGACTACCTCATTAGAAACTGAGATGTACCCTATCTCAGAACGTCAAGAATCAGTATCGGTATCTGTCAGGACTTTGGATTCTTTTTTTGAAGATACGCCACTCATAGAGCCGATTTTTCTAAAAATAGATGTTCAGGGCTATGAAATTCCAGTCTTAAAGGGCAGTGTAGCGATGTTGGAAAACATTACTGCAATTTTAGTGGAAATTTGCCTGCAGCCGTTATATGTAAATCAATCTAAATTCTCTGACGTATGTGCGTTTTTGGATTCACATGGATTTTCTTATGCCGGCAACTTGTCTCAAATACCTGATTCGGCTGGGCGTTATGTTTATGTTGATGCAATCTTCTTGAATCGTAAGAAGGTTGATATGTTGTATAACAACTAGCATCTTGTGTAGTTAGAGAAAAGCGCTCAGTCTTATCACCTTAATTTTGAAATGCTAGACAATCAACTTAATCAACCTTTAGCTGAACTGCTTCCACAACTTCATAATGCCTTTACGCACAGTACGCATTATTTTGGCATCCAAACCCTCAAGAACCCATTAGACTTTTGGGTATATCAGGAAATTGTTTTTGAAGTTAGACCCGATATCATTATTGAAATTGGCAATAAAAATGGTGGGAGTACCTTAGCCCTCGCGCATACGTTAGACTTACTGGACAATGGGCAAATTATTGGGATTGACCTTTCCCATAGAACAGTGCCACCTGTTGTCACTGAGCATCCGCGCATCACCCTTATTGAAGATGACGCGATCCAAGCATTAAGCCGCGTAACTGAATTAATTCAGCCGCACTTCAAAGTGCTTGTTATTGAAGATAGCTCACATACTTACCATAATACGCTTGCTGTCTTACGCGCATATGGCGCTCTAGTTACGGAAGAGTCCTTTTTTATTGTAGAAGACACTATCCTACGGCATGGATTACCATTTGGTCCTGTGCCAGGTGCTTATGAAGCTGTACATGACTTCTTAAAAGAAAACGACGATTTTTATATAGATTCGAGTCGTGAAAAATACACGGTCACATGGAATGTCAACGGCTTCTTGCGGAAAAGCAAAAACAGGCCGGATTCGGTTCAAGATCAAGTTATTAAGTCTGCATCACGGTTGACAAGATTACGCCAAACAATCGCTTATTTGTTCGTGCCGCCTTTTGTATTCCTGGTTATCAACTACTTCCGTAATCAATACTGAGGTAAAAAATCAAGTAATTAACAACTTGGGAATACTCTAAAGAGAACTTGTACTTGTGTAGATGAATAGACAAAATTCAACTTCCAAACAACTAAAAATAATTTTGTCTGACAAAGTTGTTGGATTAGATTCTTGGAACTTTTCTTACGGCAATAAAATTCTACATTTATTGTTTGCGTATGCTTTGGCAGAGACCTATGGTCTTGAGGTGTCCACACCTCAAAAGTCTGTGTTGGATGATATTTTCAATTTGCCTTTGGCTGATGCGCAAGATATCAGTAATTGTGAGTTGGTCTATGATGAACCTATCGGATACGAAATTGAAAATAACGTATTAAGACAGATTCGCAAATATTTGCCACGTAAGCTCGCCTCTATCCTACTCGGTGAGACAACGGAAAAGGCGCTTAAGAATAGCCATCGCCAATATATAAGCAATAAGACTTTTATTGATAGCGCTAGTCAGTATTCTGTACCAATCACATTTATTGGCCATAATTGGCATTATGGGCTGATGCCAACTTATAATGTTTTTGATGTTCATAAATTGATACCAGATGACTCCATACGCGACTATCGGCTGCACTACCCAGATATTGACGCGCCAAACCATGTTGCTGTTCATTTAAGAGACACTGATTATCAAGATCATTTACCGCATATTTTTCCTAATTCAATCCGGCTGCCTGATAGTTACTACTATTTAGCAATTGAACGCGTCGAACAAGAATTAGGCAGTGATGTTGTTTATCATTTGTTCTCGGATAACCATGATCGCATTGTTACTATTTTTCAAGACAAAAATTACGTACTGCATCAGGGATCTGCTCCACAGGACTGGCTAGGCTTGTACCTGTCAAATAATATTATTCAAAGTAATTCTTCATTTTGCTGGTCAGCATCTTTTAGAAGCAAACAATTTTCAATCCAGCCTGTAGGCGGGCTTAATTACAATAGCGGTAAGAAAACTGTAAGCTCCTATCCATATGGGTTTATGATGTCAAATTCTATTGGCATCAAAGCTACTGAATCATAGATACTATTTATGAGAATTGTGCATGTCAGTGAACATGACATTATTGGTGGGGCTGGCAAAGCTGCGTTAAGACTTCATCAAGGGCTGTTAGCACAAGGTGTGGATTCAATTCTGTTTGTTAAGCGCAAGCATTTTTCTGGAAACAGTATCGTTACAACAGACTCTGTCTTTGATAGAACGGTTCGCTACACATTAACACCTTATCTTGATCGCCTGCCTGTACTTGGGTATAAAAAACGCTCCAAAACTGATATTTTCAGTAACAATTGGATCGGCTCAGGTATTTTGAAAAAAATCCTCGCGTTAGACCCCGATATTGTTAATCTGCATTGGGTCAATTCCACCACGCTATCTTTGTTAGAAATTTCAAAAATCAAGGTGCCAATTGTCTGGACCATGCATGATATGTGGAGTGTGACCGGGGGCTGCCATTACGATTTTGGCTGCAATAAATATACTGACCGGTGCGGCGCTTGTCCCATCCTTGGCTCGCAATACAACACCGATGTTTCAACAACTTCTCAAGCACTGAAGCGCAGGCTTTGGCAGAAAAAGACATTCTCAATTGTGACGCCAAGTCGCTGGCTCAAGACAGTTGTAGAAGAGTCTAAGATGTTCCCTAATTCTGAAGTCTTGACGATCCCGTACGGGCTAGATCTTGAGACATTTAGGCCATATGTCAAGGCAGATGTACAGCGTATTCTGGGCTTAGATCCTAATCGCTTGTACGTCCTATTTGGTGGGGCTGTGGGAACCACAGATCGGCGTAAGGGCTATGAGCTATTGCTGGATGCGCTCAATTTAGTGCATCAGCAACTTCCAGATAAAGAGATTACGCTGCTGACTTTTGGCCAAGATGGCGTTCAAGATTTCCACCCTGAAATACCCTATCCAATCAAGAGCTTGGGGCACTTCTCTAATGAGATTCCGCTCAGCATGATTTACGTTGCTGCGGATGTGTTTGTGTTACCCACGTTGCAAGATAACCTGCCCAACACAATTTTAGAAGCCCTTGCCAGTGGCACTCCAACTGTTGCATTCAATGTAGGTGGCGTGCCAGACATGATCACACATAAATACAACGGGTACTTAGCAGAGCCAGAAAGTGTGACAGACCTTGCTAATGGGCTAACTTATCTATTAGATGATGATGCTGTCCGGCAGGCCTGCGCTGAAAATGCGCGAACAAGCGCGGTGGAAAAGTTTTCACTTTCATTACAAGCACAGCGGTATAAGGCTGTCTATCAAAATATATTAAACACGGAGGCCGCTGCCGCTAGCCATGCACGCTAAAGACTTAGAAGCACGGGCAACAACGGTTGAGTGGTATCCGCCATTTACAAATCTTGGGGCTGAAATGTACGGCGCTGGTGAGGTATTACGCCGGTATGCCAGATACCCTAGATGGCTGCCTGTTTGGGTTGAGGCAACACATTCAACAAGCCAAAATTATGTGCCAAGCGTGCGCGATTTAGGCACCTTTTATAGCCAATCACTGGTCTATGTAAAACGTTATAAAAGCATCTTTGATCAATATTCAAAGACTAAATGTCATTTTATTCCCTGCCCGTTTGTGTTGTACCGCCTACTTACAGGGGTGACATTAGCGCCAGATCAGCAAGGTACGCTTGCGTTCTATTCGCATTCGATGGTCATCAAAGATGTTGATGTTGATTTTGAGGCCTATATTGAAAATCTCAAATCGTTGCCCGAGGAGCGTCAACCGGTCACCGTGTGCCTGCACTATATTGATGTTCAAAAAGGGGTGCACAAAAAAATATTGGCCCGCGGGATTGACTGTGTAACGTTTGGGCACGCAACCAGCCGTGATTTTGTAGCGCGTTTTTACGAGACTGCCCGCAATTTCAAATATGCAATGTGCAACGATTGGACAAGCGCATTGCTGTATTGTGCGGATTTTGGGTTGCCGGTTAGCGTGTATGGCCCAACCGCATATTACACAATGCGGACCATTAACTATTCAACAACGGCCTCGGCTTCGATTGAGTGGTATACCAAACTCTATGATAAATATTGGCCATTGCTAATCAGCCAGTTAGGCGCAGAAGACCGGGAATTTGCAACCGCAGCAGAGCGACAACAGTGGCAAATAAAAGAACATGCCCGCGTTACAGATCTGCAAGCTGGGAATACAGTCCGCAGGTGTGCTGCTATTTTTAGTGGCCTGAATGATGAGATTACACCTGAGCAGCAAGCATTTGTACATCAAGAGCTTGGTCGTGAAGCAACAATTAGCCGCGCCAAACTTGGTTGGATTTTATATTCGGCGCTTATCCGAACACCAGTTAATTTGATATTTCGGCTGTTGCGTGATCGAGATGAACGACAATTGGTTTCGAAAATGGCATATCAAAAAATCAGGCGTGACTGGCTCAAGCTGTACAGCACGCCAAACAATTGATTGAAGACTTATGAAGCGGGATTTTAAGGTTAGCGCCCATCTATGAAAGCAGTGATTCTTGCCGGTGGCCTAGGCACACGGCTCAGTGAAGAAACCCATCTAAGACCCAAACCAATGGTCGAAATTGGGGGTAAGCCAATTCTATGGCACATTATGAAGATTTATTCCGCACACGGGATAAATGACTTTGTGATTTGCTGTGGTTATAAAGGCTATGTAATCAAAGAATACTTCGCTAACTATTTTTTGCACATGTCAGACGTTACGTTTGATATGCGTTCTAATAAAATGACGGTGCACCAAAAACACGCCGAACCGTGGAGCGTAACGCTGGTCGATACAGGGTTACACACAATGACGGGCGGGCGCCTGCGCCGCATCCGAGAGTATGTACAAGATGAAACGTTTCTATTTACGTATGGCGATGGCGTCAGTGACGTAAATATTATCGATCTGATCGCCCATCATCGGCAGCAAGCTAGCTTGGTTACCGTGACGGCGGTGCAACCTCCCGGCCGCTACGGCGCAATGAAAATTGAAAACAACAAAGTACTGAAATTTCAAGAAAAACCGCGCGGGGATGATAGTTGGATCAATGGTGGCTATTTTGTGGTGGAACCTGCCGCAATTGACCTAATTACAAGCGACGCCGATGCTTGGGAAACCACAGCGTTGACAGCGCTTGCGGGGCAAAATCAGCTGGCATCATATAAACATCCGGGGTTTTGGCATGCAATGGATACATTGCGCGATAAAAATTATTTGGAACAACTCTGGACTTCAGATCGTGCACCGTGGGCAATATGGAAATAAATCAACAATTCTGGCAAGACCAGAATGTCGTAGTCACCGGGCATACTGGTTTCAAAGGCGGTTGGTTGAGCCATTGGCTCACGTTACTTGGTGCCAAGGTCAGTGGGTTGGCATTGACGCCGCATACTACGCCTAATTTTTATACGGCCACTAATCTAGCGGCACGTATGGACTCGCACATTGGTGATATTCGTGACATGCAGTGCGTGGCAGACTATATCCAACAGCAACGGCCAAGCGTAGTATTCCATTTAGCAGCCCAACCGATTGTTAAGACCGGATATGCTGAACCGCTAGAAACATTCCAGACCAATGTGCTTGGCACAACGAATGTATTAGAGGCCTGCCGCCAATTACAAGGGCCGGTTGTGGTTGTTGTCATTACAAGTGATAAGTGCTACGAAAATCAAGAATGGGCTTGGAGCTATCGGGAAAATGATCCACTCGGTGGGCATGACCCTTATAGCGCAAGCAAGGCGTGCGCTGAACTGGTGGTAAGCGCCTATCAGCGGTCTTTCTTTTCACAAGAAAAGGCGTTTGTGAAACATCTCGCAACGGCGCGGGCAGGCAATGTAATCGGCGGTGGCGATTGGTCTTTACATCGCATCGTGCCAGATATTATCGCTTCAGTGGCGCAGAATCAGCCGTTAGTGCTCCGTAATCCGGCAGCAACAAGGCCGTGGCAACACGTTCTAGAGCCGCTTGGTGGGTACTTAATGCTGGCCGAGGCGTTGGCAACACAAGGCTCCGCGCTAACTGGGGCGTGGAATTTTGGACCAGAGTATGACTCAATCAAGCCCGTTTCTTGGATTGCGGAACAAACGTTACAGCATTTTGATAATGCCTTGCCGTGGCAACAAGACGCTGCGTTCCATCCACATGAAGCAAACTTATTGAGTTTGGATAGTGCCAAGGCAAAATCTAAGCTAGGCTGGCAGCCGCTTTTTAGCCTGCCGCAAACGCTTGAAATGGTTACCGATTGGTATAAGGCTGCCGCCCAATCGCAAGACCTAGCCGCGCTTACAACGCAGCAAATTAACATGTATATGGATGCCGCAAAAGCGGTCTAAATCATGATTTTTGAAGAAACGAAACTAGCGGGTGCTTACCTGATTAGCCTAAATCGTATTGGCGATGCGCGCGGTTTTTTTGCGCGGGCGTTTTGTCATAACGAATTTGCAGACGCCAGGCTAATTTCGAATTTTGTGCAGTGTAATGTTGCGTGGAATTCAGAGGCAAACATCTTACGTGGGATGCACATGCAACTCGCGCCGCATGCGGAAGCAAAGCTAGTGCGCTGTACAGCCGGGGCTATTTATGATGTCATCGTTGATATGCGTCCGGAGTCGGCAACTTATTTAGGTTGGCAAGGGTTTGAACTAACGAGCGAAAACCGACAGATGGTGTATGTGCCACATGGCTTTGCACATGGCTACTTAACGCTTGCGCCTAATAGCGAGATCTTTTATCAGGTTTCTGAATATTACACGCCAACGGCTGAACGTGGCGTGCGCTGGAATGACCCACAAGTTGGGATTGAGTGGCCCGTGACAGATGGGCTCACAATTTCAGATAAAGATGCAGCTTGGCCGCTGCTGGAGGGATAGACTGCGATGAATGTAAGACTATTTAAACCGAGCGTTGGGCAAGAAGAACTCGATAACATCAAAGGCGTTTTTGAACGCGCTTGGATGGGATTAGGGCCACTTGTCACACAGTTTGAAGCGGCTTGGAAAGACTATATCGGCAGTGGGTTTGCGGTTGGCGTAAACTCTGGCACTGCGGCTTTGCACTTGGCTGTTAAGGTGTTGGATTTTCCGAAAGGCACTAAGGTGCTTGTGCCATCTATGACGTTTGCTGCAAGCGCAACTGCCGCCTTATATGAAGATCTAGACATTGTCTTTGTTGATGTTGACCCGCAAACGCTCTCAATTTCAGTTGAGGATTTGAAGCGTAAATATACGCCCGACTGCGGTGCATTAGTGGTTGTTCACTTTGGCGGACATGCAGCCAAAATGGATGAAATTATGGCGTTTGCAAATGCAAATAATCTCAAGGTCATTGAAGATTGTGCGCATTGTGCTGGCGGCACTTATCAAGGTAAGAAACTAGGCACTTGGGGGCATTTTGGATGCTTCAGCTTTGAAGAAAAGAAATGCATGACCACCGGTGATGGCGGTATGCTGGTCTTCAATATGCCTGAATATCACGAGGTGCTGCGCGCTATGCGTTGGATTGGTATCGATAAAGATACATGGAAGCGCGAAGCGGACTATGTCAATAACGCTGGCGTATTAGACCGCCATTGGTATTACGAAATTGCGGTCTTGGGCTACAAGTACAACATGAATGACTTGATGGCGGCTATTGGCTTAGCACAGCTAGAAAAGCTGCCAAAGATGAATGCCCGCCGTTTAGAACTGATCGGGCAGTACTTAGACTTGCTCGGCAAGCTAGCAGTTACGGTCGAGCCTATCTTTCCATATGACCTGAGCGGCGAGAGCGCATACTGGATCTTTGGCATCCGGACTGCAGACCGGGACGCAATGGTTGCATATTTGAAGAGCAAAGGCGTTGCCACCGGTGTTCATTACATGCCGTTGCACATGCACCCGCTCTTTGCGAGATTTGCCAATGAGACGCCGCAAACTGAAGCTGTCTGGCCAGAAATTTTGACATTACCATTGCATGCCGATCTTACCGATGCGGAAGTACAGTATGTGGTTGATCAAATTGCGGCGTTTCATGCCGAAACGCAAACTTAATGCACGTAATTAGGACGCACTAAATGGCAATTTGCCCTTTATGCCAGCAGGCTAGCGTTCCGTTTGCACATATCCATCAGCTGCCGAGCTTGCAGAATGTGCTCTACCCAACGCCCACGGCCGCGTTAGCAGTTGCGCATCAAGATGTGCAGTTTGAATTTTGTATTGGTTGTGAGTTTGTGTTCAATCCAACATTTGATCACACCACAATCACTTATACAGACGCATATAACAATAATCAGACCGCGTCACAAACTTACATTGACTTAGTCGGTGAGGTGGTTGCGTTCTTAATAGCGCGTTGCGGGTTGACGGAAACGTCAAAAATATTAGAGATTGCGTGCGGGAATGGCTTTTTCCTCAAGGAATTAGCCAAGCAAACCCAATCGACGCATATTGCTGGCTACGACCCAGCCTACGCCGACCAGAACGATGTTGCTGCGTTTGTGGTGAAGGAGTACTTCCAAAGCCAACCGGACACAACGTTTGATGTGATCGTCATCCGGCATGCGTTAGAGGCGCTGCTAGACTTAGATGTGGTGTTGCAGGCCGCAACGGCATCTATGACCGCTGAGTCTTGGATATATATTGAGGTGGCTAATCTAGCGTACATCCTCGATGCAGGGGATTTTACGCTGCTGTCTTATGAGTACCCACGTTATTTTTCGCTTCAAGCGTTACGGGTGTTACTTGGTAAGTACGGGCTGCGTGTGCAAACGCATATTGCATTATTTAACAACAATTATTTTGGGGTACTTGCGCAAAAGGTTGTAAGTGCACCGCCGTTGTTTCAAAATATTGCCAAAGTACAGGCGTGCGTTGCAGCACATCAAAAAATTGTAATTTGGGGGATTGCCGGACGCGCAATTACAGCCCTCGCGCATATGAATTGGCGCGCAGATACCATTCAGTATGGGGTGGATTTAGATCAACAAAAGCAAGGGCTATACATTCCAGTGACGGGTCAAGAAATTATTTCGCCAGCGGCAGCCGTTGCCTTTGAACCAGAGTTGGTAATTGTTGCCAACAAAAATTATTTACGGGAAATTCAAGAACAATTCCCTTACACCGTTAAATTCGTAACTTTAGACGGTGACTACTATGAATGAAATTGAAAAATTTGAACAAGAGCGCGCCGCACGTATCGCCCAGAACGGCGCAAACAACGTTCTAAAAGACCTAACCCAGCAATGGATGGAAGAAGCTGATGTTCAAAGATATGAATACAACTTCTCCTGGCTTGGCCGCCCTATTATTCAGTACCCAACCGATATGGTGGCAATGCAAGAGTTAATTTGGCAAATTCAACCCGACTTTGTAATTGAAACCGGCGTTGCACATGGCGGCTCACTGATTTTGTATGCGTCTTTACTAGCATTGTTAGATAAGCCGGCAAAAGTGATCGGCATTGACATTGATATCCGGCAGCATAATCGCGCTGAGCTTGAATCGCACTTGTGTTTCAAGTGGATTGATCTTGTGGAAGGCTCTTCTGTTGATGCGACCACGATTGCAACTGTGGATGCGCTAGTGGCGCAACGCCCAGACCCTGTTTGCATTGTGTCGTTAGATTCGAATCATACGCATGATCACGTGCTAGAAGAACTGCGCCTATATTCAAAATATGTTACCGAAGGTAGCTATCTTGTTGTGTTTGATACGTCTGTTGAGACCTTGCCAGGCAATGGGTATCCGGATCGCCCGTGGGGCAAAGGGAATAACCCACACACGGCAGTGCAAGCATTTTTACAGGAAACAGATCGCTTTGTAATTGATACCTCAATCGATCATAAACTCATGATGACTAGCGCCCCGCAAGGCTTTTTGAGGTGTGTAAAAACCTAACAACGCACTTTCTAGTGTTGTTGACTATTGAACTATGAGCGTTGCGCTATTGAATACTGCTTATGACGTGGTTGTTGTTGGGTCTAGCCCAATGATGATTATTGAAGCGCTATATCAAGAATTACAAGGGCATCGGGTTGCGCTAGTAGAAAAAGCGAGCGAACTTGGTGGCCCGTGGCGTACCAAGACGTTTGATGACATTGCTAATGTCGAAGTTGGCTGTCACATCATTCATCACTCTGAAGAGTCGTACCAGTTTCTAACTGATTGGCTGGGGTTGGAACTGTCTTTCTTGCCAACGCACTATTTGTTTTTCTCGTCTGCACCAACGTTGCGGCGGCCGCTTAGTTACCAATTTGTGTCCTATCAATTTACGAATTGGGCCTTTCGGTTGGCAGGCAAGATTAAACGCGTGCTGTTACGACGGTCAGAATCCGCGCCTACCGCGTTTTTATCGAATCGGTTTCAAGTCTCTCGTAAGGCAAAGGTCTTGTATCCAAAAAACGGCTGCAGCGACCTTATGAACAGCCTACGGGCCAAACTGAGCGCTAGCAACGTGGATGTGTTTCTAGATACGGCGATTAAATCGATCACAGTGTCTGAATCAGATCAGGTGCAGTGCCGTTTTGCGGATGGGGTGGTTGCGCCAAAAGAATTTGTTGTCATTGGGCAATATACTGATTTAGCAGTAACTGTCAATGCGCAGCCGTTACGGGTTAGTAAAGATACCTTGGACTGGGTGCATGTAACCCTGCATTTGAAAGCAACCAAGAAAAAAAAGTTTGGCTATGTTGTAGTGTTTGACACCCATAAAACAGGGTTTGCTTTGTCGCGCATTGCAGATGTAACGCCGTATTCTTCATTACGCAAAGATGGCGAGCTCTTGATCTGTTGCCAGCTAAGCACTCAAGGGGCTGCGGCTAACTTATCTACGGCAGAGATTACAGAGAAGCTTGTAGAAGCAGGCTTTTTGGAAGCGGCTCCGGTGCTGCTTGCTGCGTATGAAGACGTATACACTAGCGGCTGGCTGACAGGCACTGAGTTTGAGGCCTTAGCCGGAACGCTGCCTAAGCAATTGAAAATGTTACGAACCCAAGACCTTAGCGAAGGGATTGCCTATCATTTTGATGAGTGGAAAGCACTTGCGGAGGCCGTATGACAGCTCGTCATCTTTGCCCGCTTTGCCAACACGAGACTGAGCTATATGTGCAAATCAATCGTTTGCCACAGTTGCAAAATGTCTTGTATGCCACCAATGCGCAAGCGCTGGCAAGCCCAAGTGTTGATGTTGCGTTTCGGATCTGTAATGAGTGTGAGTTTTTGTACAACCCAGAATTTGCGCTGCATGATCTGGAATACAATCCGGACTATAACAACAACCAGACTGCATCTGGAACGTACCAGCGCCATGTTGCTGCGGTAACAGATTTGCTAACACAAACTTGCCAACTGCACCCGCAAAGCCGCGTGTTGGAAATTGCCTGTGGCAACGGTTATTTTCTAAAAACGCTGCAAGCAAGGGCTGGTCTTGATGCTGTTGTTGGCTACGATCCAGCATATGCAGATCAGTATGGCCTAGACAATGCAATCGTCAAAGACTATTTTGCGGCGATTCCGGGCGATACATACGATTTGATCGTGCTGCGCCATGCTTTAGAGTCGGTTGTGGAATTTGAGCAAGTGATGCAGTCAATTGCCGAGTCGCTTAACGAGACAGGCTGGCTTTATATTGAAACGCTCAATTTGGATTACATCACCAGTTCAGGTAACTTTACGTGCCTGTCGCATGAATGTTCCCGTTATTTTTCATTGCAGGCTGTTTCTATCTTGTTGCGGCAGTATGGCCTAAAAGTGCGCCAAGCGGTGGAATTATTTGACCGTAATTATTTGGGTGTGTTCGCGCAGCTTAAGGCTCCAAATTCTAATGTCACTAGGAAAATTGATTTTCTGAATACATTGGCTGCATCTTATGAGCGCCCGGTGATTTGGGGGATTTCTGGCCGCGCGATTACTGCGCTGACCCATTTAGGCTGGGATGCCAACAAAATTCGCTACGGTGTGGATATTGATCAGTCTAAGCAAGGCAAGTTTATTCCTGGCACTGGGCAAGAAATTATCTCAGCGGCAGCAGCAATTGACTATAAACCAGACTTGGTGCTGGTCTCAAACAAAAATTACCTAACGGAAATTATGAGTAGTTTTCCGTATCAGACAACGTTTGCCACAATTGACGGCGAATTTTGTGGCACAAACTAATTGACAAGGTTCTGTGAATCCTAAGTACAGTATCGTTATCCCGACCCGCAATCGGCTAGACACGCTAGAGGCATCTATTGCTTGCTGTTTGGCGTTAAGGGGCATTACAGACTATGAGGTTGTTGTGTTTGACAACAACAGCACGACCGATGTTGCTGGGTTGGTTGCGTCTTTTGAAGATTCACGCTTGAAATACTTTCGGTCGGATGTGGATTTGGCGATGTCTGGCAGTTGGGAAACTGCAATTGGTTATGCAACGGGTACCTACATCAACGTGTTGGGTGATGATGATGCATTGTTACCGCACTGCTTGCAGGTTGTAGATGCGCTTATTGAAGAGACCGGCACGCAAGTTGTTTCAATGGAAAAGGCATTCTATATGTGGCCTGGGTTTGAAAACAACACTATCCAAGAGAGCCTGAAATACAATCCGCTAGACGACAAAATTGACTATTCAGTCTTGCGTTCACGGTTTGTTGCGCGCAGCGTTACCCATTTCTATAAGTATTTTACGATCTTGCCCATGCTCTACAACTCGTTTGTGCATCGGGCTGTGCTAGATGCCATCCGCGCTGATGGGCAGCGTGTGTTCTTATGCCAATCGCCAGATATTTGTGGCGGGTTTGCTATTCTTAACCATATTGACACGTATGTGCGCGTCAACAGCACGTTAGGGATTTGGGGAATTTCGCCAAAGAGTAACGGTGCTAACAGCGCTATCAAAGAAGGCACTCGGGTGCAGAAATCGTTTATCGACCTTAACGCGCAATCCGGCTACGTCACGCATGCTGACTTGCCGCAAGTAAAAGCGCAGTATGGCGTATATATTGCTGTGATTGATGCCTATTTGCATCAGAGCGCCCGGGCAACTGCATCACAGCTAGATTTTAAGCTAGACTATACGCCGTTCATCACACGTGCAATTAGCGAATTGTTCCAAGTGGTTACGGTAGAGGCTGATCTACAAACAGCGTTGGCCGCGTGGCGTACGTGGGCAACGCAATTTCCAACGTATGCTGCCACTGTAAATGATACGATCAGAAGTAATACGGTTGACACACAAGAAACAACCGAAACGTTAGTAAAGAGCGCTTATAACCAGCAATACTTGATTACATTAGGTAGCGTTTATAAAGCGAGCGAATATTTATACGGATTAATGTCCAAAAAGCTTTCGCAAGAGTTGCGCATTGTAAAAACAACGCCAATCCGCCTATGGGGCGAAGTGTATAGCAAAACCTTGCTACGCACGTTTGGCGCATCGTTTGAAAACCGAACTATCTCACTTATCAAGGCCGTGACAAGTTGAAGTTTTGCGTGGTAAATAACTGAATGAGTAATAATTCCCCAACTTGGCTTTTAGATCATCAAAAATCTGTTTATTCACAGTCTGGTGAAGACGGAGTGATTGAAAAGATTCTTGAAACGTTGCCAACATCTGATAAATGGTGCGTTGAGTTTGGTGCATGGGATGGCCTGCACCTTACAAACACGCGCAATTTAATTGAAAACCAGCAATATTCTGCGGTATTGATTGAAGCCGATATTGAGAAATTCAAAGATCTTGAACGTAATTACAACGCCAATGCTGATGTACATCCGATGCATGGATTTGTCGGGTTTGATCAAAAAGACAATTTAGACACGTTCCTTGCTAAAACGGAAATCCCCAAAGATTTTGATTTCTTATCAATCGACATTGATGGAAATGACTATCATGTTTGGGCCGCGATGCGTGAATATCAGCCTAAGGCCCTGGTGATTGAATACAATCCCACGATCCCCAATGAGTGCGAGTTTGTTCAGGCCGCTGACCCTAATGTGCATCAGGGCACGAGCTTGCTATCTTTGGTGAAACTCGGCAAAAGCAAGGGGTATGAACTCGTCTGCGCCATGCAACTCAACGCGTTTTTTGTAAAACGCGAATACTTCGACTACTTTGGGATTGAATCGAACGAGCCAAGACTGCTGCGCCAAGATTTATCGTTTATTACCTATGTGTATGTTGGGTATGATGGCGAGCTGTTCTTTACTGGCAACAAGCGGCTACCGTGGCATGATATGGAATTCAATCCAGCCCGTTTACAGCCGCTACCTAAGTCTTTACGGCAATTTGTAGACGATTACAGCTTCTTCCAAAAAGTGCAATATGCGTTGGTGTTAGCGTTTCATAATCCCCAGAAATTAGCGCGTAAATTAAAAGAAAAATTACCATTCTTAGGTAGGTATTATTAAGCTTGAAGTTTTGGTTTCAAGCTGAGAAACTTTATTTTGCAAGAAACTTTATTACAACGCCTTTGGCGTTATTTTCGTTGGGTTGTAGCGCCAACCCCGTATATGAAAGCTGTAAAACGCTGGCGAGCTGACAATGGTAATGTGAACTTGCGCTTTGATTACCCCTTAACACCGTCTGCTGTAGTGCTAGATATTGGCGGGTTTCACGGTGATTGGGCGGCTGAAGTCTATGAGAGATTTCAGGCAACGGTGTATGTTTTTGAGCCAGTCAAAGCCTATGCGGAAATGATCCAAGCCCGATTTGTGGCTGTGCCTAAAGTCTTGAGCCATGCTTTTGGGTTAGGTGGTACAACAGAAACGCTTGAAATTGCATTACTAGGCGACCGATCCTCTACGGTTAGTGCCGGTGCCCAAGTTGAAACTGTCTCGATTGTTGATATTGTGACATGGTTAGAGTCCAATTCCATCGATAATGTGGACCTAATTAAGCTCAATATTGAAGGCGGTGAATTTGCACTTTTAGAGCGTTTGCTTGATGCTGGGCTTATTGGGAACTTCAACAATATCCAAGTCCAGTTTCATGATACTGTGCCTAATGCTTTAGCCCGCATGCGCGCTATTCAAGATCGCCTCTCTCAAACACATACTCTCACGTGGCAATATGAATTTGTGTGGGAAAACTGGCAACGCAAGGACTGATGCCAACACTTATCACTGGCGGCAATGGGTTTGTTGGCGCACACCTACAGCAAGTGTTGCCAGACGCTATTGTTTGTGATCCCTACGCCCCTCGATTTTCTCCAACGCCTCAACATTGGATCAAGCAAGACTATGCAACTTTAGACGCTGCTTGGCTGCAAGCAAATCAGATCCGTACGGTCTACCATTTTGCTAGCACAACCATCCATTCCAGTTCGGTTGCAGACCCAATAGCGGACCTCAATCAGAATCTTATTGCAACGGTGAAGTTGCTTGAGACATGTGTTCAGGCAGATGTACAGCACATCACGTTTCTTTCTTCTGCTGGTACGGTGTATGGCATCCCGCAGGCGGCGCCGGTTTATGAAACCCATCCAACACAGCCAATCTCTCCTTACGGTATTGTAAAATTAGCGATTGAAAAATACCTGCATTATTACCATCAGCAATATGGCTTGACCTACACGGTGTTACGCGCAGCCAATCCATTTGGGATTTGGCAAAATCCGCAGGGTGGACTGGGAGCGATTGTTACATTTCTGTATAAAATCGCGCAGTCTGAGCCAATTTCAATTTGGGGCGATGGTAGCGTTGTCCGCGACTATTTTGCCGTTCAAGACTTAATCCGAGCTTGTACTATGGCAACCGAACAGCAGCAGGTGGGGGTCTACAATATCGGCAGTGGTATGGGGCGCTCACTTAATGACGTATTGCGCGTTATCCAACATCAACTGGCACTTTCAACGGTGGATGTTACCTATCTTGCAGGGCGCGGCTATGATGTTCCTCAGTTAGTGCCTGATATCACCAAAATCCAGTCTGAGTTAGGGTGGCTGCCGCAAATTTCTTTTGAAACTGCTGTTCAAGAGACTTGGAATTGGGTCCAAACCCTAACGTAAAAACGTAGCTGCTTGCAGTTGCACGTTGAGCCTTTCTAGATGCGTATTCTCTGCGTTTTTGACAAATATAACTATGGTGTAGAAGGCCGTGGCTTAGCTTACGAGTATATTAACTTCATCCCGGCTTTTGAACAGCTAGGACATGACGTTAGCTTTTTTGAAGTCTATACGCCGACAGCCTATACTAATTTCGCCGATCAAAACCAGCAGTTATTAGAGACTGTTGCAGCGCTGCAACCCGACCTGATTTTTGTACAGCAACGCTGGTACGAAACTTGGATCGAAACTTGGGCCTTATTGCAAGCTACCAAAGCAGTTGTGCTTGTGAATTGGGCAGCAGATGATTCTTGGAAATATCACCAGTTTTCTAGGTATTTAGCAACCTACTTCGATCGGTTTGTTACAACGTATCCAAGCCGCGTTGATAACTATGAGCAGGACGGGCATACAGTTCTACTTTCGCAGTGGGCGGCCAATGGCGCAAACTTGCGTGCCCCCACGCTTGCCGCAGATTGTGAATATCAGGTGACGTTTGTAGGCAGTGCCCACGGTAAGCGCAAAGACATGGCTGAATTTGTTCGGGCGGCTGGCATCGAACTGCAATGCTTTGGCAATGGTTGGCCAGCTGGCGCACTCACCACAGAAGAGATGGTCAATGTGTATAACAACTCTGTCATTACTTTGAATTTTGACAACGGTGCCTGGACCCCAAAGTCTGCTCTAGGCATGCCAGATCGTCAAATCAAAGCGCGAACATTTGAAGTATTAGGCTATGGCGGCTTCTTACTAACAGGTAGCCATCCCACTCTAAAAGACCATTATGTGCTCGATAAAGAAATCGTCGCGTTTGAAGACTTGCCAGACTTGGTTGAAAAAATAAAATTCTATTTGGCGCACCCAGACCAGCGCGATCAGATTGCGCTGGCTGGGCATCACCGAACAGCTAACGAACACACCTACCAGCATCGTTTTCAACAGATTATTGATGCAATCCTGCCACTGCACCACGACTATAAAGATCGCGAACTTACCATCGATTGGGATGCATTTGCGCATATCAAAGCCCAATATCGGCATCAGAAAAGCTTGGCACTTGGCTTAAAGCTTTATACAGTGCCTTTTACTGTGCTCTTTGGAAAGGTTCGTGGGCGGCGAGCTGCTCGGCGATTGTTATATGAACTTAGTTGGCGCATTCGTGGTGAGCGGGCATATAGCGTAAAGAGTTGGGTGAACCGCTTTTTTTATGAGGATGTATAGCGCGCATTTGGCGTTATAACGTATGCAACACTCCCCGCTAATTTCCGTTGGATTGCCAATCTATCGTGGCATTAAAACATTGCGCATGGCGATTCGTTCTATTCAATTGCAGACCTATGAAAATTGGGAACTGATTGTAATTGATGACGGCCCTGAAGATGGCGCAGCTGCGCTAATCGCAACGTTAGCTGATCCGCGTATTCAATACCATCGTAACCCAGAGAATTTAGGCCTACCCGCCTCACTAAATAGAGCCTTGACCTTTGCTACGGGTGAGTTTTTTGCGCGGATGGATCAAGACGATATTTCATTTTCTGATCGATTTGCGACACAGTTGGCCTTCTTGCAGGCTAACCCAGATGTGCACTTGGTTGGTGGGCAGCTATTTGTCATGAGCATGGCAGCTGAACCATTGGGCATTCGGGCGATGCCAACCGCGCATGCCAATATCACGCGTAAACCGCATGTTGGTATTGCAGTGGTTCATCCAACTTATTTTGGACGTACGGCTTGGTTCAAGCAACACGGATATTTTGAAAAAGCGCGGCTGTGCGAGGATTTTGAGCTTCTCAACCGTAGTTATCCAACTAGTAAATTTTCTAATGTCGAGACGCTAGTCATTGGGTATCGTGAAGCAGATCAGTTTCACCTGAAAGCGCGTCGCATGCGGAAGCGCATTATTCGTATTTTTCTCGGGCGTCGCCCAATGAAAAAGCGCTATTGGCAAACGCTTAAAACGGTCTGTTTCCATTCAGCTATGTGCGTGCTAGATACAATACTTATTATTACTGGCTTAGAACAACGCTCGCTTTTGCGGCGGTTAGGCACGCCTAGCCAAGCGCAGTTGACAACATGGGAACAGCTCCTTGAAGAGTGCCAAGCATAACGGAATAGTGAAATGACTTCTAATCAATCTTCTATCCGATTGTGCCGCGTGGTGACAACACCGTTTACGCTAAATACCTTGTTGCGGGAACAACTCAAGCAGATTTCCACAACAGTACGTTGTACAACAGTCTCTGGGCATAGTGACCAAGCGGTGCTGTATTTACCAGAAGCCGTAACGTACCGTACGGTTTCGCTATCTGGTGCGTTTTCTCCGCATATTGATGGCATCGGGCTATTGCAACTGATTTGGTTCTTCTGGCGGCAGGGCTTTCACATTGTGCACACGAGTACCCCAAAGGCCGGCCTTGTTGGCAGCCTAGCCGCTTATATTGCGCGGGTTCCGATTCGTATTCACACTTACACTGGGCAACCGTGGGTGGAAATTACTGGCTGGCAAGGATGGTTGTTAAAACGTAGTGATTGGCTCATTGGCAAACTAACCACGCATTGCTATACAGATAGTCACTCGCAAAAAGCGTTTTTGATTGCCAACAAAATTATTGACCCCGCGAAGATTTCTGTCATTGGGCAGGGGTCTATTGCTGGCGTAGATTTGGCGCGTTTTGATATTGCGAAGCGGCAAGACCCTGACTTTGGCAAAACATTGCGCGCAACGTTAGCAATTCCACCTGATGATGTTGTCATTACCTTCATTGGACGCGTCGTGCAAGATAAAGGGATCAATGAGCTTGTGGCGGCCTTTGCAGCACTCAGCGCAACCCAGGCCAATGTAACGCTACTGATTATTGGTCCAATGCAAACGTTACAGTCTGAATTACCATCTGAGACACAGCAGCTTTTCAAGTCGCATTCAAAAATCAAGACGCTTGGGTTTACTACAGAACCGGAAGATTATCTTGCGATTAGTGATATCTTTTGCCTACCAAGTTACCGCGAAGGGTTTGGCAGCGTGGTGATTGAAGCGGCCGCAATGGGCGTACCAACCGTTGGCACCCGCGTGACCGGCTTAGTTGATGCGATTTTGGACCAAGACACGGGTCTATTGGTTGATAAAAAATCTGTCGATCAACTGCATGCAGCGTTGTTGAAATTAGTTTTAGATCCAACCCTTAGAGAGACGCTAGGCGCAGCGGCTTATCGCCGCGCAAAGGCGGAATTTTCCGCAACGTATGTCAATCAACTTGTGATTGAGGCATACCAAACACTTTGGGATGCCTACAACTCTTAACTGCTTCTGCACAAGTTGCCGTCCCCCTTTATAATTCCTCGGTCTTTGGCAAGTTTTCGCCAAGATAGAGAGTATTTTTACACATTTAATCGTTACATGCCGCAAAAAATTTATCTATCTCCACCACACATGGGTGAGCTAGAACAACACTATGTTGCTGAATCGTTTGCAACAAATTGGATCGCGCCAGCCGGCCCGCAAATTGAAGCATTCGAGGCCGAGTTTGCCACTTACGTTGGTGCCGATCATGCCTTAGCTGTTAGCTCTGGCTCTGCTGCGCTGCATTTGGCGTTGATTGAACTCGGTGTAACGACTGGTGATGAAGTGTTTGTATCATCGCTAACATTTGCTGCAAGTGCGTTTCCGGTGCTTTATTTGGGGGCAGTGCCAACATTTATAGACTGTGAGGCAACGTCTTGGAATATGGACCCCGCGTTGTTAGCAGCAGCGTTGGCAGATCGCGCTGCCAAGAACAAATTACCAAAAGCCGTTGTGCTGGTTCACTTATACGGACAGTGCGCGGATATTGCACCGATTGTGGCGCTGTGCAAACAGTACGGTGTAGCCCTTATTGAAGATGCTGCAGAAGCCCTCGGCGCTACGTATAAAGGACAGTCCCCCGGTTGCTTTGGTGAGGTCGGATTTTATTCTTTCAATGGCAATAAGATTATTACAACGAGTGGCGGCGGCATGCTTGTCTCTAATAATGCAGACCTTATTCACCACGCTCGCAAGCTTTCTACGCAGGCGCGTGATCCGTTCCCCCATTATGAACACACCGAAGTTGGCTATAACTATCGGATGAGCAGTATATGTGCGGCAATTGGGCGCGGGCAGCTACAAGTTATTGAAGCGCGTGTACAAGCACGGCGGCAAAACTTTGACTACTATCTAAATGCCCTGTCTGACCTGCCGGGGTTGACGTTCATGCCGGAAGCGCTATGGGGCCGCGCCAATCGCTGGCTGACCTGTGTGCTGATTGATCCAACTAAGTTTGGCGCATCAAATGAGGATTTGCGGCTAGCATTGGCCGCTGCGGATATTGAATCGCGCCCGATTTGGAAGCCAATGCACTTGCAACCTATCTTCCGCGAGTCGCAGGTTTTTGGTGGTGCGGTGTCTGAACATTTCTTTGCAACGGGGTTGTGTTTACCATCTGGGTCTGCACTAACCACAGCAGATTTAGACCGTATCGTGTCTGTTATTCGGAGCGTTAAACCACCATGTTAAGACGTTTGCGAAATCGCCATTTTCTTATCTTTGACATTCTTGTTGTAGCACTTGCGCCAATTGTGGCGTATGCCTTACGGTTTGATCAATACCGTTTGGTTGCTGTACGCTACGAAATTATCTATGTTGTCTTGGCAGCATTGATCTTGAAACTACCGATGTTTCATTTTGTAGGGTTATATCGCCGGTATTGGCGTTACGCTAGCATTAGTGAGCTTGTCACCATTGTGTTGGCTGCTGTTTACGGCACGATCGCGTTTGGAATTGTCTACTCTATCTTTATTGTGATCACCACGCCGCTCAATTTTGTGTTGCCTCGCTCGGTACCGTTTATCGATTTTATGGTGACACTACTGGGGATTTCTAGCTTGCGCTTAGGGGTTCGTACGTGGTTTTATCAGCACAGCATTTCTGAACGTACCCTGTTACAGAAGCGTGCCCTAATTGTTGGCGCTGGCGATGCTGGCACAATGATGCTGCGTGAAATTATCAACAATCGGGCGCTAAATATTTGGCCGATCGGGTTTGTAGATGATGATCATGCCAAGCAACGCGTGCAAATTGGTGGCATTCCTGTGCTCGGTAAGATTGATGACATTGAAAAATTAGTGCATCAGCATGATATTGCTAACCTAATCATCGCCTTGCCATCTGCGCCCGGAGCGGTTGTGCGGCGGATTCAAACGGTGGCGTCTGACCTTGGGGTCAAAATTCAAATTGTGCCAGCCTTGGCAGACCTCATCAACAATAAACTCCAAATCGGTCAATTGCGTAAAGTGCAAATTGAAGATTTGTTGCGCCGTGAATCGGTCTCAACAGATCTTGATTCTGTCCATCAGATGCTAAGTGGCAAGACCGTATTGGTGACTGGCGCTGGTGGGTCGATTGGCTCTGAATTGTGCCGCCAAGTGCTGCTCGGGCACCCTAAACACATTGTGTTGCTAGGGCACGGCGAAAATAGTATCTTCACCTTGGAAATGGAGCTGCGTAACCGCACCATTGCACTTGATACGCAGCTAACTGCTGTCATTGCAGACACGCGCGACGCAGACCGCATCCAAGCGATGTTTGAACTGTATCAACCGCAGATTGTCTTTCATGCTGCGGCGCACAAACACGTGCCGCTAATGGAAGCAAATGCACATGAAGCCGTCACTAACAATGTGCTCGGCACCCATAACGTGTTGCAATCTTCTGAAGCGCTCAACGTCGAGCGATTTGTTCTTATTTCAACAGATAAGGCTGTAAATCCAGTTAATGTGATGGGCATGTCTAAGGCGCTTGCTGAACGCCTAGTGCAGGCGGCGTCTGTTAGAACAGGTAAGCCGTATGTTGCAGTTCGCTTTGGCAACGTATTAGGCAGCCGTGGCAGCGTTGTGCCTCACTTTACTAAGCAGATTGCGGCCGGTGGGCCGGTTACGGTAACCGACCCTGAAATGGAACGATATTTCATGACCATTCCAGAGGCTGTTCAGCTTGTGTTGCATGCAGCTACGTTTGGCGACAATAACGCCGTGTACGTGCTAGACATGGGGCAGCCTGTAAAAATTGTGCAACTTGCGCGTGATTTGATTGAGCTCTCTGGCCTTGAAGTAGACCGCGATATCAAAATTGTGTTTACTGGCTTACGTCCCGGTGAGAAACTGACCGAAGTGTTGTTTGCATCGTCTGAAAACCATACGCGTACGCAGCATCAGAAAATCTTTTTTGCAAAACCGGCGGTTGCACCCCGAGAGGATGTAACCCAACTTGCAACGCGGGTGTTGGCTTTTGCCGCGGCTTGTGAAGAGCAACCTGATTCTGATATCAAACAGTCGCTGGCAAATTTTTGTGCTGAAAACGGTATATAGACGATGAATGTCGTGCAGTCCTCACTTCTAGAAGGGCTATTCGCATTTTTTAGCGTTTGTTTTTACGCCTACGTTTGCTTTGCTTGCGGCTCACTTTTGTTGTGGCGCGTCCGCGCTGTTACAAAACCGCAGCTTGATATTGCAACGCGCTTTTTACTAGGGCAAGGCGTTTTAGCATCATTGTGGATGCTAATTGGCCTAGCGGGTGTGTTTACCTTACCCGTTGTGCTTAGTATTTCGGGCGCGCTGCTACTGCTGTATTGGTATCTTTCCCGCTCCTCCGAACGCACCTCGTTCCGTGACTATATCTCACAGCATACGCAAGACTTTGGTGTTTTTACCTGGTTGCTAGTTGCAGTGTTCTGTACATTTGGGATTTTCAACATCCTATTACCCATGCGGCTAAACGCAGGCGATGCGTTCTTCTACTACATGATTACCCCTAAGGTGCTTGCGCTTTCTGGGGAGCTTTTTCCACCAATGGGCCGGGAGTGGACATCACATCGTGGGCTGATTGGTGAAATGAGCTATGCGGCAGCCTTTTTGTTCGCCGGGCAACGGGCCTCAACCTTACTGGCTTGGTTGACGGCTGGCACTGTGTTTGTTTATTTCCGGCGGCTTGGGCGCCAACTGCAATTGCGCCTAACCGCGAAAGACCTAATGTGGGCCATGCTGTTATCTAGCTCTGGCTTTTACTTGTTCTTTAGTGATGGCAAAGTAGAAATGTTTGGCACAAGCTATGCTGTCGCCGGATTTTGGTGGGCATTGCAGGCTAAGCATCGTAAGTATGGTTATACCCCAGTCGTGTTATGTGCGGCGTTTGCGGCGTTCACGTTTATTGCAAAGCTTTCGTATCCGCTTGTAACGCTTTCAATTTGGCTGCTTTTGTTTTGGAACCTTACCGTGGCGTACACCGGTTGGTATTGGGTGCGCAAAACGGCAATTTCTGGCGTTTTATTAGGCCTAGTGAGCATCATTTGCCTAATTCCACATGCAATCAAAAATGATTATTGGTACGACTTACCCTTAGCGCCATACCCTGTACTAACGCGATTTCCCGCATTTTTGCCTGATGATTGGGTCAATCCACAGTTGCAATTACGCCAGCAGCAGTGGGAAGAATGGCAAGGTGAAGATGATGAGAATCCTGAGATTGTCAGTGCTGTAGATCGCGAACGCGCGAAAGTATTTAGCCCAGACTTTTCGAACACCCAAATTTTTCTGAACTGGTGGCGCTTCCTTATTTACAATATGGTGCGTTTTCAAGTCGGACGCTTATCGCCATTGATGTTAGGCGCTGTGCCGGCATTATTGCTGATTAGTGCGCGGCAGTGGCGTAAGCATATCGATTTACTGCGGCTCGCAACCAGCGCTTTGGTCGGGCTTGGGCTGTACGTGTACTTATTCCCGCCGCAGGTTGGGGTTCGCACCATGTTACCCAGCTTTCTGGTGCTTATTCCGGCGTTGGCCTTTGGCCTAGATAAGCTGTTTGACCGTATACCCTTCCGCTTGGGCGGGGTAGCGTTACAAGCTGTGATGCTCATTGGCATTGTGGGATATGGCGCTTTTGATAAAGAGCTAGCCCGTGTGCAAAATGTATACACGCAAGCCGATTTGTGCCAATTTGATGAGCGGGCGGTAGCCGAATGTGAAGCCTTTGAATTTATCAATGCGACTTTGCCAGAAGGTGCTCGCTTGTTGCATGCCGGCTATGATTTTTGGTTACGGGAGGATTTGCTAATGTGCTTGGCCTCTAACCCAGAATGGACAACGTTCAACGATGGCTGGGAGAAAATGTACGGCCACGGCTTTGAATACTTTATCGAAAAGCAGATCGCAAACCGCTATGGTACGTACCCACGTCCTGACTGGCTAACACCAACAATCATTTTTGAAAATGATGCCTATCGGGTTATAAAGCTCGAGTCAGAACGTACCGTTACCCCAACGACATACTGCCAACAGACAGCACAAACTTGGCACATTGCTGTGACGGAGTAGACTAAATTTTTCTAATGAAACGCGGTCAAGTTTTTCAAACATTGTTTGTGCTTTTTTGTTTTGCCTGGTTATTGATTAGCATCAGTTATTCACAGTCTTACAATCTCTTAGAGTGGCCTTTGCGTTTTTTACGCTTATTTCTCTGAGAATACTGCGCCCACATAGCCTTTGTGCTAGCGCCAATCGTCTAACGCTTCATCCATGCGAAACGCCCTCTCCAGACCTGCCAGCCAGGTCATTCTGACAGCCGTAAAACAGAACCAACGTATTTTGCTTACGTCGCTTTTGGCGTTGATTGTTGCGGCGGCTTTAGAAGGGGGCACGTATAGCTTTATCTACTTGGCGCTGCAGTTACTCTCAACAAATGATGTTGCGGTTTTATCTGCCATCCCCGCCTTAGAACGTTTAGTTACCCTCATTTCCACCGAGCCAATTTACATTTTTGTCGTGCTAATTCTTAGCG
>JAHDIM010000481.1 GCA_020630805.1 Anaerolineales bacterium | reverse complement strand
ATTTACAAAGCTATTGAAGCGTACCCTTACGCCTTACGCATTACACGTTAGCCCAACCGCGCTTGCTCCTCTGCCACAACCTCATCATCCAACTTACGGAAAAGTGGGCTTGGCTTTTGCAGGGCTTGTCCCGGTTGCAAGTTACTAGGTTCCCACTTGCCAATCGCGCTGGAGCCGTCGTAGGACAGGGCTTCATGGCTGCGTTCCGCTTCCTGATATTCCTGCACAAGCTGTTCACCAAACAAGGTGCCGTCGTTGCCAAGCAACTCATGCAGCTTTTGCGAACTGTGCGGAATGAACGGTGCAAACAAGGTCTTGACCGAGTCAATACAGCGCAAAGAGACATAGACCGAACGCGCAGCGGCGTCTGGATCGACTTTAATTGCTTTCCAAGGGGCGGTCCGGTCAAGGTACTTGTTGACTTCAGCTGCAACGCGTAAGGCTTCACGCAAGGCCGCGCGCAATTTGACCTGATTGATCAGATCACCGACGCTGTCAAAGCCTGCCGCAACCGTGTCTAGCAACGCTTCGTCTTCTTCTGTCAGCATCCCCGGAACTGGCACTTTGCCCTCATAACGTTTGAACGCAAATCCGAGCATGCGGTTGGCAAGGTTGCCCCAGGTTGCTACAAGATCATCGTTGTTGCGAGAGACAAAGTCAGCCCAGACCCAGTCGCTGTCTTTGCTTTCTGGCATGGCCATCGTCAAGTAGAAGCGCACGGGATCTGGCCCGTAGCGATCAGTCACGTCTTGACCCCAGACAGCCCAGTTGCGACTACCGGAAATCTTTTGGTTTTCCAAGTTCATGAACTCATTGGCAGGCACATCAAACGGCAGATTAAGTTGCTCACCGCGATCGTCTTCATTGAGCTTACCAACACCGGCCAATTCCGCTGGCCAAATGATGGCGTGGAATGGAATGTTGTCTTTCCCAATGAAGTAATAGGTGCGGGCTTCGTCGTACCACCAGTCCTGCCACGCATCTGGCGTACCGTTGTTCTTAGCCCATTCAATCGATGCACTCAGGTAACCGATGACCGCTTCAAACCAGACATACAGCCGTTTTTCTTCCCAGCCGTCGAGTGGCACAGGAACGCCCCACTTCAGGTCACGGGTAATTGGTCGACCGTGTAGGCCTTCTTCATTGACGGTGTAGCGTGACTTGGCAATCACGTTTGGCCGCCAAAAGTCTTTATCCTTTTCAAGGAATGCTTGCAGGTGCGGTGTCAGCTTAGCGAGATCCAAGAAGAAGTGCTCAGTTTCGCGCAGTTCAAGCGCACTCGCTCCCGTCTTTGAGCGTGGATTGATCAGGCGGGTTGCATCCAGCAAGTTGCCACAGTTGTCACACTGGTCGCCGCGGGCGTTGTCGTAGTCACAGATGTAGCACGTGCCTTCGACATAGCGGTCTGGCAGGTAGCGACTTTCAGCAGGTGAATACCATTGCTTTTGAATTTCCCGATATAAATAGCCGTTTTCTAGCAGGCGCAGGAACATTTTTTGCGACACTTCGGCGTGATTTTCGGTGTGGGTGCTGGTGAACAGATCGTAGCTCAGACCGAGGCTGGTGAACAGCTTCAGGAACTTCTGATGATAGCGTTCATACACGTCTTTCGCGGTCACGCCTTCTGCATCGGCACGCACGGTGATCGGAGTGCCGTGGGCGTCAGAGCCCGAGACCATCAGCACGCGGTTGCCTTTCAAACGATGGTAACGCGCGAAAATATCGGCAGGCAAATAGGCGCCGGTGATATTCCCAACATGGATTTCAGCATTGGCATATGGCCAAGCAACGGAGACTAAAATGTTTTCGGACATAGGTAGTTTGATAGTTTGCAAGTTAGGTGGTTGGTTAGTAGGCTGCGATTACTCTGACGTACTGCAAGCGCTTGTCCTCACGCAGGTGGGGAAACAAACTCACCAACTAAGGGTCTAAACAAAAAAACCACTGTCTGAGACAGTGGTTGTAGTTCAATTTAGTGCAAATGCGCACCAAAACGCGCGGTCGATCGTCTCTGGATCACCTCTGATTTATGGCGTTTGGCATTTGCATCATACCGTTCATATAAGCCTAGTTTAGCATAGATTCTAGCCGTGATCACATTGAGACGTTTGCGATAGC
>JAHDIM010000089.1 GCA_020630805.1 Anaerolineales bacterium | reverse complement strand
GTGACAGGCACTTCTAAGTATTTGATTGCTGCTAACCCATTGAGGTCATGGTAGAACGAGACATCACCAATGAGCAACACAAGCGGTGTTTTGTCAGCACTCGCAACGCCTAGTGCAGAGGAAACGATGCCATCGATGCCGCTGGCGCCTCGGTTGGCATAGATGGGAATGCGTCTGCCGTTGGCCTGAGCAAACTGATCCACGTGCCGCACAGGCAAGCTGTTCCCGACAAAAAGCCGCGATTGATGCGGCAACTGTTGCTGCAAGTCAGAGACGATGCTTGCATCGAAGTCATGCGCGTTGAAAAAGTCTGCCACCTGATTTCCAACGGCACTATCTGCTGCTAGGGTTGTCTCAACCCAATTTTCATTACTCGATCGCGACGACAGTGACGCAGTAATACGCTGAATAAAATCCGTCTCATTGGCCTGTATAAAGGTCGATGTCAGATGCGCATCATCTGCCCAAACGCCACTCTCACGCACGTGAATGCGGTGCTGAATGGCATCGTTTGCCAACCACGTGTTAAGCCATTTCCCAGTGGGTACAGCGCCGAAACGCAAGACAACATCTAGTGCTGTCAGGGCATGGCGCTTCGCAAGCAACGTTTCATAATGCTCAATCTGTGGGAACTGGAGATCACCAGAAAATTGAAGACCTGACGCCACGTCCAGACATACTGGATAGTGGCTCATATTCGCCAGGGCCGCAATTTGCGTCAGAAAGTTATCATCGCGCGGACACTCTGGCCCGCAGACAATGACGCCCTTTGCATTGGCATTTATAAGGTCTGCAACCGCTTTAATCTGCGCGTCTGTAGCCAAGAGTTGCCCGCGCTGCATTGCGATCATGCCATTCACCATCTCGCTGGTTGGATATTCCCCCTGCGGTTCAAACGGCTTCCGAAATGGGAAGTTGATATGCACTGGTCCCCGACGCAATCCCATCGCGGTAAACACTGCCCGCGCTGCCAAAGTTTGCATATGGCGTTGCACTACAGGCGCATCTGCTGACGTTGGCACAGGTGCATCGACTGCGAACAGGACATGATCCCCAAACATCTTGATCTGATCAATCGTTTGGTTCGCCCCACTGTGCCGCAGCTCGTGCGGTCGATCTGCCGTCAGCGCAATCAGCGGAATTTCAGACTGCAACGCCTCGATAATTGCGGGATGATAGTTCGCGCCAGCTGTGCCGGAAGAGCACACCAACGCCACGGGTTGACGACTAGCCTTGGCTAGCCCAAGTGCAAAGAACGCGCTTGAACGTTCATCCATATGCACATATAGCTTGATGTCAGGATGCTGCGCAAAGGCCAATGTCAGCGGCGTGGAACGCGAACCCGGCGAGACGCACACGGCTTTTACACCTTGAAATGCCAGTTCGTTGACGAAGGCCGTCGCATAGTTGAAATTGGGGTTTGGGTCGGGCATAAAGAATTAGCCGCGGACGAACGCGGATGAACGCGGATTTATTTATGATCTACACACTCACTGATCGACAGAAAACCACTGGCCTCTTTCTCTAGCGCATACTTGTGCTGAGCTTGTCGAAGTAGCGCGGTTCTTTGTCTCTGTCTTCTTCAGGTAAACTTTGCCGATGTTCAAATCTGCGTTTTGGGGCATGGTTGCCCTCACTATTATTGTATCTCTCCGGCCTATGCCAGAGGAAATCCCAACGCTTCTAAGTTATGACAAGCTGATCCATATGTTGGGATATTTGGTCTTGACTGCACTAGGACTACTTGGATATCAACAGCGGAATTGGGCCATTGTTGCGTTTGCCATTGGGCTTGGCATCGTCATTGAGCTTATCCAACCTTACACGGGGCGCACCTTCTCCATCGCAGACATGATTGCCAACGCAACCGGGGCGTTACTTGGGCTTTACGTCGCGCCAAATCTTCGTAAGCTCCTTAGATGATGACCCGCAATTGGTCGCATGGCTGGAATATTGTTGCGGCTCTCGCCATCACAGAAACTGTGTCGTATGGCATTCTGTACTATGCGTTTTCGGTTTACATCGAGCCACTAGAGGTGACGTTTGGATGGAATCGTGCCGAGGTCTCCCTAGCGCTTTCCATTGGCGTGTTGGTCTCCGGCTTGCTCACAATTCCTGTGGGCATTTGGCTGGATACCCATAGTGCTCGGGGTGTCATGACCATCGGCTCGATCATAGGGGCGCTGGGTTTCGCTGCGTTTTCACAGGTTACCACGCTCTGGGGATTGTATTTAGTCTGGGGTCTGTTGGGAGTGGCAATGGCAGCGGTCTTCTATGACCCTGCGTTTGTTGTTGCCACCAAGTGGCTCCCTAATGAACGTAGTCGCGCCATTGCTTGGATAACGTTGACAGCAGGCTTTGCCAGTACAATCTTTTTACCGTTGACAACGTGGTTGTTTGAAACCTATGGGCGCATCAACTCACAGCTCATTTTGGCGGCAATTTTGGCAGTCGTGACGATCCCCTTGCACGCGCTTGTGTTACGCCCAGCGCCAAAGAACAATACCGACAATACTAAAGTGCACGCATCTACAACAGACGATGCCCCTGATGTTTTGCGTGATCGTTCATTTTGGTTACTGACAATTGGCTTTTCGCTGGCAGGCATTGCGGCTTACGGCTCGCGCGTGCATGCCATTCCGCTGTTCTTAGACTTAGAGATGTCACCAGCTTTTGCCGCAACCGCAGCGGGGATTATTGGGGGAATGCAGGTCTTTGGGCGCGCAATTTATATTCCATTGAGCAGCTACCTAAAGACACGTATTACTGTTATTTTGCTATTTCTGTTCCATGGATTAGCGACGCTGTTGCTGTATCTTTTTCCTAATCAGTTTGGGGTCTGGAGTTTCGTTGCTTTGTCTGGGGCCGCCGCCGGCGCACTGACCCTCATCCGTCCTGTATTACTAGGAGACCTTTATGGGCCGGAACATTTCGGACGGATCAATGGGTATGCCTCAATTGGTCAATTGCTCGCTATTACTGCAGGGCCCTTAGCAGCTGGGGCGCTATATACAGCCAGCAATCAGTCTTATGACAGCGCACTCATTGTCTTTACGGTCATTTGCGGCGTCGCTGCTTTAGCAATTTTGGGATTGCACGATTGATTCATTGCTACCACGCTAAAAGACCATCAATGTAGTGACATGGCGAGCCATGTCACTACATTGATCAGGTGTCTCAGTATTTGCTCACACGACAATAATCACAGGCTTGGACTAAGTATCTGCGCCCTATCCGCCAAACGTCGCGCTACTAAATGGCACATGGCCCTTTTCTAGCTACCAAAACTCGCTGAGCTAAACGTGACGTGGAATGGCTCACAGTAGATCACAATGCCGTTGTATAACGACAAATCTAGGTCAGCTGGAATTTCATAGTTCTGGGCACCAATGTTGCCTTTTAGGTCACCTAGACTAACGTATTCGCCAAAGTCAGCCTGCTTGGTGCCGTCTGGATTTGCAACGAGATACACCTTCAGCGCAGGGCCATTAGTGACTTCGAACGGATCGAAGCGTAGGAAGCGTTCAGCGCCCATTTCATAAATGGTGGCTGTCCCGCTGCCCTGATAGGTCCCGCCTTTGCCAGCAAAAGTGCCTGTTTTGGTCGCGACCCATTCAGCAGCGGCTTGGTCTTCTGGCATGTCTTCTTCCATTTCGGTGTCCGGCATGTCTGCAGCAGCTTCAACAAGCACAGCTTCAGCTGCTGCTTTTTCTTCGTCTGACATGGCTGCAATTTCTTCATCAGTCAGGGCAGAGACTTCTTCAACTGTCATCGCTTTGACTTCTTCAACAGCTTCCGCAGCGTCGGCGACAACTTCTTCGGCAGCGGGCGCTTCAAATGGAAATTCTTCCGCGACTTCATTGTCAAGAAATAGCGGTGAGCCAAGCCACCATGCAATGCCTGCAAACGCAATACAAGCAATAAGTCCAGCAATGGCACCAACGATCTTAAGTCCTGTGTTGTTTTTCATCAGATCCTCTTATATTTTTTATTTACTCAGAAGAGCAGTAGGCGCTGAAGCAGTAAACTTTTTGCGCTTAGGCTGAGCAGTTGTTTTTCAGGTTCGTTGTGTTAGATCACGTAGGTGTAAGTTTCCTTACGTACATTAAGATTCCAATTCAAATTTCTCATCCGCGCTTATAATTCCGGCATGAACGTTTTACTAATTGGGGATGGCGGTCGTGAACATGCGATTGCTTGGAAACTCAAAGACTCGGCTGACCTTAAACGCTTGTTTATTGCCCCTGGAAATGCTGGCACTGCATCCTGTGGCACCAATGTCAACCTTAAGCTGAACAACGCAACTGAGGTCATCAATTTTGCAACGGACAATCAGATTGATCTTGTAATTATTGGGCCAGCCGAGCCGGTTGAAGCCGGACTTAGTGACGCCCTTACCAACGCTGGAATTGCAGTCTTTGCACCTTCAAAAGCCGCTGGACAAATTGAGTCCAACAAAGCTTTTGCAAAGCAATTTCTCACGCAGCACAATCTCCCAACAGCCCGTTATGCGACCTTCACAGATTATCACGCTGCCTGCGAATATTTAGCCGAGTTGGCCTATCCATTTGTCATCAAAGCGGCTGGATTGGCAGACGGCAAAGGCGCTGTTTTGCCACAAACGTTCACCGAAGCCAAACTAGTCTTACGGGATCTACTGCTCGACAAGCGGCTTGGACATGCTGGGCAAGAGGTCATTATTGAAGAGCGTCTAGAAGGCGAAGAAGTATCGCTGTTGGCCTTCTCAGATGGCACAACGCTGTCCCCAATGCCTACAGCCCAAGATCATAAGCGCTTGCGAGACGGCGGGCTAGGTCCAAACACTGGTGGAATGGGCGCCTTTGCCCCTGTCCCTATCGTGTCAAAGGACTTGGTTGACACCATTATTAAAGACATCATGCAACCAACCGTTGACGGAATGCGAGAAGCCGGCATGCCGTTTGTGGGGGTGCTATATGCTGGTGTGATCTTGACAGACAATGGGCCACAGATTTTGGAATACAACGCGCGATTTGGAGATCCAGAAGCGCAGGTCATTCTGAGTTTGCTCAAGTCTGACTTGCTAGGCATTATGAACGCTTGCGTTGATGGCACTTTGGCCAACACCAAGATCGATTGGTACGACGAAGCCGCCGCATGTGTCGTGATGGCTGCGGATGGATACCCAAATGCTTACGCAACTGGCATTGCCATTACAGGCTTAGAGGCTGCCACTACAAAATACTCTGAGGTCTTTCATAGCGGCACAAACATTGTGAGTGATGGCGTTGTCAGCGCTGGTGGACGGGTTTTGGGTGTTACCGGCTGGGGGAAAGACTTCCAAGCCGCAATTACGCATGCCTATGAAGCCGTGAGCAAAATCTCATTTGTCGGTGCCCAATATCGGAAAGACATTGGCGCACGCGCTATTGTTTCAGACTAAGCCAATACTAGATCCGCTTCTTGTCTGACTAAGGTGTTTGTCTGAGGCAATGCCGCACAGGGGAAGTAAAGCCGAAACGCGGTACCCTGTCCGACGGCTGAATTTACAGCCAAACACCCATCGTGCGCGTTGACAATTCCAAGTACCGCCGCGAGACCTAGTCCGGTGCCATCGTCTTTGGTGGTAAAGAATGGATCAAATATCTGGTTGAGCATGCCTGTTGTCATCCCGACACCAGTATCCGCAACCTCAACAAATACATATTTGCCTGACTTTACATCCGTCATCCACTTGAAGCCTGGAATTGTATAGTCACCCTCCATTTTGACAGTCCCTGTATTGACCGTCACTGCCCCACGCGGATCTTGAATCGCCTGAGCAGCATTAATAATCAAGTTCATAAAGATTTGCTGCATTTGCGTCGGGTCAGCTTTGATGCTGGGCAAATTAGGTTTCAAGCTCGCGACCAAGTCAACCGTGTCTGGAATGGACGTTTGAAACAGCGCTAGGTTTTCACGCAGCAAGGTGTTCAAATTAACCGAGATTACGGTGACCTGTCCTTGCCCAGAATATGCCAACATTTGCTGGGTCAAGTCTGCGGCGCGTTTCGCAGCAAACAACACCCGGTCCACATGCTTATGAATGGGGCTGGCATCCTCTAACTTGCGTTTGATAAGTGACGTTTGACCAAGCATCCCAACCAGCAAGTTGTTGAAATCGTGCGCAATCCCGCCTGCGAGAATACCCAGACTCTCCATTTTTGACGCGTGTAGCAAGGCCTCTTCAGCCTGTCGTTGTTCGGTCACGTTCCGAATAAACCCAATGAAAAAGCGCTCGTCATCTTCTGTATATTCCGTAAATGCCATTTCCAAATTGAGCGCTTTGCCAGACTTATGCACGCCTGGAACTTCAATGAAATCCCAGTTGAGTTTGCGTTTGCCAATTTGCAAGTAACGCGCAAACCCTTGCCGATGGGACTTCCGGAATTCTTCTGGCATCAGGGCCGTAATTGGCTGACCGATGAGTTCTTGGTCTGTAAACCCAAACATTGGCAATACAGACTGGTTTGCAAACTGCACAATACCCCGTTCGTTGAGCACTAAAATGGTGTCTTTGGTGGTTTGCGTAAAGCGCCGGTAGCGGGCTTCGCTTTCCGCAATGCGTTTGCGTTGTTTATCGACCTCAGCTAAGGCGACATGCATTTGGATATACCCAACATTGATCAAGCCGCCAATCAGTAGCAAATGAATGGTGTTGTAGGCGAGTAACAGCTGCGTTGCTTGTCGCAGCCCAATGGCATCATACATCCCAAGCATGACATCGACGCCAGACATGGTGGTGATCAGAATCACGGTACAGCCAATCAGCGTAAGTATGCTAAACCAGACAGGGAACAACAGTGATGTCATGGTGACAATCATCAGTAGCGATACCATGAGCAACTGACTTTGGCCGCCGCCGCTGAACCAAATCGAGGCTAGCTCGATGGACACCAGCGACACCCAATACATCATGCGGCTGCCTGTGAAATTTCCCCGACGTAAAAGTATTACCGGCAACGGCCCTATGCTCCACATAAAGACCAAGAGTAAACCGACGAAAAACGACGGATATGCAATGGTTGTGACGAGCAAATAGACCACTAACCCAATGAACGCACCAACGTTGTTCACGGCCAAAATGTAGAGCAAACGCGCCCGCCTAAACGTGTCAGACGATGCGTTTACATACGGCGTCAATGGAAGATCGAAGAGCTTACGGAAGAAGTTAGAAATCACAGATATAAATTAAGCTGTTTTGGGTTTTCCTACTTATCATCGTAACCAGCAAATGATGCGTCAGGATTTAGAATTCATTGAGACTATTGCCTCACTAACCGCAACAAACAGGACCTTGATTACACCCTAAACAATCTAAAAACTTTTATTCAGCAAAATACTAAACCATTACAGTCGTCTTTAGCTATTCCACCGCGCAACGATGTAAGGCATATATTGAGATATATGCGGGGCTTACTTGCTTGCATTCAAGCAACTTAAATCAAAAGGCCTGCGCGCTTTGCACAGGCCTTGCAATTGTGTCAATGTGATGGGTAGCTGCGATTTACTCGTAGGACAGCACTTCGCGAATAGTAAGTTGAGCTGCATTCCGCGCTGGCACCAAACTCGCCACTGTGGTCAGAATTGCGACGAGCAAGCTCCAAATGACAAACCCATTTGGCGAGAGTGTAAATTCTGCAGGGCTTTTGAAAATTGCAGTAGTAATAACGTTCGAGAGTACGGTGCTAATCGGAAAAGATACTAGTGACGCCAATACAAAGCTGATGAACCCAATTGTGAGGCCTTCTACCATCACAAGCCGAATCACAATACTGTTGTAGCCACCAATAGCCCGCAGCACCCCAATCTCACGCGTGCGTTCGAGGATGTTCATACTAAGCGTACCTGCCAAACCAATGCTACCCACGACTGCTGTCAACAGTGCCATCACCAGCAACAGCCAGATAATCGTATCCATTTGTTCGGTCATGGTTTCGCGGAATTCACCACCAGGCTGCGCTTCTTTGACCACAAAACCATTCTTTTGAAAGTGCGCATCGATCTGTGAACTCAGATCGCGGTTGTATTCAACAGAAGGGTCTGAAGTCGCAATTCGGTACGCCGAGGCATGGAACTTAGAATTCATCTCGTTCGAAAGCGTGTCATAGGTTGTGTACCCAAACACTTCCGGAAGCCCTGTGAATTGGTACAACCCTACAATGGTCCACAGCTTCTCTTTGCCGTTGACTTCAATTGTGATCTTGTCACCGGGCTTTGCGTCTGGATTGACCGTCAAATAGGCTTCATTGAGCGCAATTGCCCGTTGGTCACCAGGACGCACCCAGCGCCCTGCAATTAGGACTGGCTCAATTAACTGGCTGTCTGCTGGCGGGGCAAACATAATCACTTCTTTCGTTGCTTGCTGCCCTTCAACATGAATATCTCCAAGGGTAATACTCCAACCTTCAATGTAGTCCACCCCAGGGATTTGCATTGCAAATGATTCAATCTCATCTGTGCGATAGTTGCGATCAAAATCCAGATTGACATCGGCGGCAAAGTAGCCGGTAATTTCATCTACCTTTTCATGCAGCGCAATGCGCACATTGAACACCGCGATGAAAATACCACCGCCTAATGCCAAGGTGAACAGAGTTAGCGCCAAGCGCCCTTTTGCACGGAAGGTGTTGCGAACCGCAATAATCAGCGGCCCTTGGAAAGCCTTGATCTTTTCCACAGTGCGGTCAAATAAGCTCTTGCTTTCTTTGTTCGTTGCAGATGCCCCGCCCGTGACAGCGTCTTCAACCGTAATGCGTGCGCCACGGCGAATTGGAAAGATCCCGACTGTCAACGGCACGGCGAGGCCGACAAACACCTGTAGAGCCACTACAGTTGGAATTAGTGGCACTGCTCCCCGGTCTGGCAAGATCACATTAATTTCAGAGCTCAACACTTTAGAAAGTTCATACCCTGCAATCGCCCCCAACGGAATTGAGATCGCCAGTGCAATGATGCTAAATGCAATAATCTCAGCCAGATAGATGAGCACAATTTGGCGTGTCCGAGCACCGACTAGCTTCATTACGCCAATTTGACGCGTGTGTTGGGTAATAAGCGAGTTGAGAGTATTGGCAATCAGTGAGCCACTGAGGAACACAATGAGCAAACCAAGAATGCTCAAGATCCCGAGTACGGCCTGCGCAATGCTGGCCATGGGATGCACAGCACTTGTAAATTCACGCACGAAAAATACCGGGCGGCCAGAATTTTCAATCTTGTCTTGCACCAATGTAGAGATCGATGCGATGTAGTCGCTGTCGTGGGTATCTCGGTCTACCGTGACCCACAGATTGTTATACACCGGCTCAAACTGTAGCCATTCAATGGTGTCAAGCGTGACATAACCACGCGGCTGCCGCATGGTTGCGTTGTCATGAGTCAAATCATCTGCCACGCCCACAATTGGCATTTCGCGTAGCGTGCCGTCTTCAAGCTCTAGTGTGACAACATCTCCAAGTGAATACCCAAGCGTCATCATGCCGTCACGCCACATCAATAACTCGTTGTCGTCTGGGGTAATGTCCCCTTCAATGAGGTTGTTGATGTTGATGTTATGGTCGCCGGTGTCTTCTGTCGCAATTAGCTCAATGTTTTCGAGCGAACCATCTGCTTTTCGAATACGGACTTCAACCGTTTGGCGCCCTTCAGCGGAACCCACACCTGGTATACGCTCCACGCTCCTGATGAGATCATCACCAAACGGCATGGTCGCAATTTTGATGTTCGCCGGATTAGCTGCTACGAATCCTTCGTTCATAGCATCTGGCAACACCAAATAAGCAGTTGAGATCATCCCAACCGCAAAGACACCGACTGTAATGGACGCGACAACGAGCGCAGTTCGCGCTTTGTTGTCCCACAAGTCAGCAATTACTTTACGCAGTCTCGGGCGTAGCATGTTCTATGGGGTCTACTTCCTCTAATTCAAGGTCTTGATGGGGAGCGCCAGAGTCACTTAAGTCAATGACTTCATGACTTGGGCCATCATCCACAACTAAGCCGTCGTGAATGCGGACTGTCCGACGCGCTCTAGCAGCTAGGTGACGGTCATGCGTCACCATAATAATGGTCTTGCCTTGGTTCACAAGCTCATCGAAGAGTGCAAATACCATGGCAGCGGAGCGCGAGTCGAGGTTACCTGTTGGTTCATCCGCCACAATCAGCGGCGGGTCGTTTGCAATTGCACGCGCAATCGCGGCGCTTTGTTGCTGCCCCCCCGACACATTGGCCGGCATTTTGAAGGCATAGTCCTGCAATCCAACCAGCGTCAACAATTCCATTGCGCGGTCTGTCCGTTCGGCAGGCGTATATTGCTCTGCCAATTGCATGGGCAACTTCACATTTTCAATGAGTGACAACATAGGCAGCAGTTGATAAAACTGAAACACAATACCCAAATTGATGCCGCGCCAGCGGGCCATATCGCTTTCCGTTAGGCTGCTGATCATGGTACCGCCTATGTCTACTGTTCCAGACGTTGGTCGGTCAATGCCTGTGATCATATTCACTAGCGTAGACTTCCCACTCCCTGACTTACCAATGACAGAGACAAACTGACTTTCATAAAAGTCAATTGAAATCCCTTTCAATGCCGTAAAGTCACCTGCATCGGTTTTGAAGATTTTGACAATGTCACGCATTTGAATCAAAGGTTGGCCCGGAGCCGCTTTGGCAACAGATACCGCTGATTGTTGTTTACGAGACCGAAATAGTTTCATTGGCGTGAGGTCTAATCCTTACGAGGATCATGACCGATGGGATGGGAATTTTCCGTAATTTCGCCATCTGCAATGCGTAAACGGTGTTGCGTTCGCGCTGCTAGGTGCCGATCGTGCGTTACCATGATGATGGTGCGCCCTTGATCGATGAGTTGGGCAAAGAGTTCAAAAATTGTTTCTGCTGTTACCGAGTCTAAGTTCCCAGTAGGTTCGTCAGCGACTAAGACCGGAGGATCATTCGCAAGTGCCCGCGCAATGGCCGCTCGCTGCTGCTGCCCCCCTGAAATTCGACTTGGAATTTTATGGGCATGATCTGCAATTTCAACTTGATCTAGCAAGTGCATTGCTTTCTCACGGCTTTCCTTTGCCTTGTACAGTCCACAGAAGTCCATGGGCAACATGACATTTTCTAATAACGTGAGATTTGGCAACAGTTGAAAAGATTGGTAAACAATACCTAAGTTGTTACCGCGCCAGAGAGCGCGGTTACTTTCATTGAGCTTATGGACTGGCGTATTGCCCATCCAAACTTCACCAGCAGAAACGTCGGTGACGCCGCTCAATACATTAATAAGTGTAGATTTTCCTGCACCTGACTTGCCAACAATTCCAACAAACGTACCTTTGTAAAAATCCACATTGATGTCTTTTAGAGTCACTAAATCGCCTGCGGCAGTTTGACGTACTTTACGCACGTCACGCAGGCGAATAAAAGCATCTGTGGTGTTTTCGGCACCGTTCTTAGACGGTGCAACACGCTGTCTAAACATACCGTGATTTTATCGTTCTTTTTAGACGGATAGTTTATATTCTCGGATGTTACTTATAAATAACTTCCTTGAACGTTCGTCTTCCTACTTATTGACTTTAAAGGAAGTCCCAAATGAAAGTCAACAATTCTGGTACAGATATTGGGATGTGGATCCAGTTTCGGATAATTTCGAAAATAAAGGACATCTTAATGAAACATTTCGTCCAAGCCTCTCATTTTATGAGAAAATCCAACCGTGGCTGAATTAGCAATGAAGAAACGAACAAATGACGAATGGCTTAACGCGTTACGGAGTGATGAAGCTACCGTAGCCGATGCCTTAGAAGATTTGCGAACAATCTTGTTACGCGGTCTTAAGCACGCGTTGAACGCGCGTGCTGACCTTGACTACGATCGTATGGATGCGTTGGCTGAAGATGCAGTACAAGATGCGTTGCTCACAATTCGTGACAAAGCGCATACCTTCAAGGGCAACAGCATGTTCACAACTTGGGCGCATAAAATTGCGGTCCACAAGGCATTAAGTGAACTTAGACGCAAGCGCTGGCAAGACTCTTCACTAGACGACATGCTTGAAACCGGCTCCGGTCTCAGCATGTTCAAGTCAGCGAAGCCCGGCCCAGAAAGTCAAATGGTCCGGTCACAGACAATGTCTGTCGTTCAAGACATTATCCAGAATGAACTAACTGACCGGCAAAAGCAGGCCATGGTGGCACTCAAAATTCAGGGAATGCCAATGGACCTAGTTGCCGAAAAAATGGGCATGAAGCGTAACGCGCTCTACAAGTTGATGCACGACGCTCGACTAAAACTGAAGAAAAGACTAGCGCAAGAAGGACTAACACCAGAAGACGTATTGCGCCAATTCGAGTAAATAAGAATACGGTAAGAAACGACACTACACCGACGTCAAAGCTGTGTAGTAAACGTTGTTAGTCAAGAGTAACGCATGAAGAACCTAATTTCACGCCTGTTTGGGCGTAACAAAAGCATCCCAGCAACTGAAATGGGGATGCCACCAGAAATGCTAAAAGGGCTGATTTCGTCTTTAGAAAAGACCAAGCCTGTTGAATTAGACTGTGCAGATTTTTTCGCACTATTAGATGAATACGTCGATGTACTGCTACGCGGTGAAGACGTCAATGAAGTCATGCCAGATGTAAAGCATCACCTTGAAATGTGTGGGGAATGCTTCCAAGAGTACGAAATCTTGGTAAGTGCAATTGAGGCTGCTGGGTAAACGCCAGACACACCAGACCATAACTTTAGCAGTCACAAAGTCGGGAAACTTTGTGCACTTGCGCGCTCTTCTTTAGGAATCCTCTAAAATTGCCATTCGTACTGGCATACTCCTAAGCATTCCCTAACACAAATTATTCCGGCATAAGACATAATCACTATGCTCAAGTGATTTGTGTTCTGATAAACTATAGTTTAGTGCAATGTACTTGTCTAAATGTTAATTTTATTTTTTCAAAGCATTGAACTTGACGGTCGTGTACAATTAGGAAAACAGTATTTTCAAATACTGAGAATATAGACGCTTTATAGTCACATGCGGCTACACAGTAACCAATAACACAGCACGCATCTGATTTGTAAACTTGAGGAAGAAGGGATAACACCGCGCGGGAGATTACATATATGAGTGCAGATATTACAAATAACTCAGCAGACCTAGATGTGGGTCCAGACTGGCAGGAAGATCGCCGTTTGAAAGCATGGCGTCTGAAAAACGAAGGCTGGTCACAACGCCAAATTGCCAACGAGTTAGGTGTGACCGAAGGCGCTGTTAGCCAATGGATTAAGCGAGCACGTGAAGGTGGAATTGAATCATTACGATCACGCCACCGCCGCAGTCGCAGCCGTGGCCTGAGTGAAAAACAACTTGTTCACATGGCAGAATGTCTAGAATTTGGCGCAAAAGCATTCGGCTTTCCAGATGACAACTGGAATAAAGATCGCTTCTTGTGGTTGCTCGAAAACAAATTCGGTGTAGACCTTGCCAGCGTTGAGAATTATTTCTCCTAACTAAAACCACAACAATCAAAGAGCCTAAAATGCCGCGCATGCGGCATTTTTTTGTTAAGAACGTTCTCCCTAAGTAGCGATA
>JAHDIM010000088.1:3471-13635 GCA_020630805.1 Anaerolineales bacterium | reverse complement strand
AAGCATTGCAGATGCTCGGGCACTTACGATAGCGACTTGTGCTGAGCAGCGTTGAAGTATTACGACGTGTTGTGCAGTGAAACTGTAGGGTGCCTAGAGCCAAAACTTAGGCCACCACCCAGTGTTTATGCACTAGGAAGCAATTCAAGCGCACTTATGCAAAGTTTGCGACAATTAGGCTTTCCATTATTCTATGTCTTGTCACGCGTGATTTGCTAACAACACGTTGACGCTTTATGTGACACCACATCGGTGTTCTGGCCGACATTTTAGGTCTCGCAGAACACGCACTACATTGATTGCATGGCATGGGGTTGCCTCGCAATCATTTTATTTAGGGAACCATTCATGTCTATTACAAAACAAGACGCTCTGGACTATCACATTCAAGGGGGCCGTCCAGGCAAAATAACCGTTGTGCCAACCAAGCCGTTGGAAACACAACGTGATCTTTCGCTTGCGTACTCTCCAGGTGTTGCTGACGTTGTCATTGCAATTGATGAAAATCCTGAAGATGCATTCAAGTACACCGCACGCGGCAATCTGGTGGCCGTTATTTCAAACGGAACCGCTATTCTAGGGCTTGGCAATCGTGGTGCGCTGGCCAGCAAGCCTGTTATGGAAGGGAAGGGCGTGCTCTTCAAGAAGTTTGCAGATATTGATGTCTTTGACATTGAAGTCGATGCAGAAGATGCTGAGCATCTGATCAATGTATGTAAAGCCATCGCGCCAACCTTTGGCGGTATCAACTTGGAAGACATCAAGGCTCCTGAGGCCTTTGAAGTCGAGCGCCGTCTCAAGGCTGAACTGGATATCCCTGTTTTTCACGATGATCAACATGGGACGGCCATTATCTCTGGCGCGGGGCTTATCAATGCCTTAGAGCTTGTTGGTAAGAGTCGTGAAGATGTCAAGGTTGTTGTCTCTGGCGCTGGCGCCAGCGCTATTGCCACGACTACGTTTTATGTCTCACTCGGCGTCAAGCGCGAAAACATCATTATGTGCGACATCCACGGTGTGATCTACAAAGGCCGCACCGTAGATATGTTCCCTGAGAAGGAAGCCTTCGCGACGTCAAGTGACGTCCGCACCCTTGAAGAAGCCATTGTCGGTGCAGATGTTTTCTTGGGTCTCTCTGTTGCAAATGTTCTCACTGCTGACATGGTCAGAACCATGGCACCAAATCCGATCATTTTTGCTTTGGCAAACCCTAGTCCAGAAATTCCGTACGAAATTGCAAAAGCAGCGCGTCCAGATGCCATTATTGCGACAGGGCGCAGTGACTACCCAAACCAAGTTAACAACGTGCTGGGCTTTCCATTTCTGTTCCGTGGTGCGCTAGATGTCAATGCAACGTCCATCAATGAACCGATGAAAATTGCGGCAGCGCATGCCCTCGCTGCGTTAGCCAAAGAAGATGTGCCAGACAGCGTTTTAGATGCCTACGGCGTGAAGTCACTGAAATTTGGCCGCGAATACATTATTCCAACCCCGTTTGATCCACGGGTCATCATTTGGGAATGTGTGGCGGTTGCCAAAGCTGCTATGGAGAGCGGCGTGGCCCGTAAGACCATCGACTTAGATCAATATCGCCTAGAGCTTGGCCGCCGGATGGGTGGGCGCGGGAGTGAAGTCAAACAGCGCATTCTGAACAAAGCGAAAAAATCACCAAAACGGATTGTCTTTGCAGAGGGCGAAGAGCCCAAAATTATTCGCGCTGCCGCCCGCATCGAAAGCCTTGAAATTGGTTCAACCATCTTGCTGGGAAAAGCCAAGACCATCAAGCAAAAGATCAAAGACCTTGGGCTGGATTTCAAACCGACTATTGTGCACCCAAAGAAGTCTGAACTAGCCGCCAGCTATAGCAAGAAGCTCTTCGAAAAGCGCCAGCGCCATGGGATGACGCTCAAGATGGCTGAGGAACGCATTTACGACCGAAACAACTACTTTGGACTGATGATGGTCAACGAAGGCGATGCTGACGTATTTCTGTCTGGGCTGACAACGCGTTATCCCGACGTGGTGCGGCCAGCCCTCAAAATGTTTGGCACTAGCCGAGGCGTGCAGCGCGCGATTGGTCTGTACATCATTATTGCCAATGACCGGGTTTATTTCTTGACAGACACAACCGTGAATATTCAGCAGTCTGCCGAAACGCTAGCAGAGGCGGCTATTCTTACCGCTGACTTTGCCAAGCGTTTAGAAATTGATCCGCAAGTAGCTATGATCAGTTTTTCTAACTTTGGCAGTGTGGCGCATAAATATGCCACAAAAGTGAAAGAAGCCGTTCAGATTGTGCATACGAAACGCCCAGACATCAAAATTGATGGGGAAATGCAAGCTGATGTCGCCCTAAACCCAGCCTTGATGCAAGAGCTATATCCGTTTAGTGAAATTCAAGAAGCCAATGTTTTGGTCTTTTCTAATTTGGACACTGCCAACGCAGCCTACAAGCTGTTAAGCACCATTGGCGGTGCCGAAAAAATCGGCCCAATTTTGCTTGGCATTGACGCGCCAGTTCACGTGCTACAAGCCGCTGACCCAGTAAGTGAGATTGTGAGTATGGCCGCAGTCGCAGTGATGGATGCGAATACGCGCGGCTAGGCTCTAGCTAACGTTTTCGTCTTAAATACAAAGCGGGCTCCTGTTTATACACTTTGTGTATGAGTAGGAGCCCGCTTTGTTGTTTTAACTTCGTCTAGGTTTACAACCCAGCAGCAGCTTTCATTGCAGCAGCTTTGCTGGTGTTTTCCCATGGCAAGTCAATGTCGGTGCGACCGAAGTGACCGTAGGCGGCAGTTGCGCGGTAGATTGGGCGGCGCAAGTCCAATTCATGGATGATAGCACCAGGGCGGAGGTCGAAGTGTTCGTCAACCAATGCTGCGATCTTGTCGTCAGCGATCTTGCCGGTACCGAAGGTTTCCACGTTGATGCTCAATGGCTTTGCAACACCAATTGCGTAGGCCAATTGCACTTCACAGCGATCTGCCAAACCAGCAGCCACGACGTTCTTCGCAACCCAGCGTGAAGCGTAAGCTGCACTGCGGTCTACCTTGGTGCAGTCCTTGCCGCTGAACGCGCCACCACCGTGGCGACCCATGCCACCGTAAGTGTCAACAATGATCTTGCGACCGGTCAAACCAGCATCACCCATTGGACCACCAATGACGAAGCGACCAGTTGGGTTGGTGAAAATCTTGAGATCGTCATCGACCAAGTCTGCTGGCAGCGTTGGCATAATCACGTTTTCGATGAGTGCAGTGCGGATTTCTTCTTGGGTAATTTCTGGCGCGTGTTGGGTACTAATCAATACCGTGTCGATGCGCTTTGGTTGACCCATTGAGTATTCAACCGTAACTTGGCTCTTGCCATCTGGGCGCAACCACGGCATGGTGCCATCTTTGCGAACTTGTGACAAGCGCAATGCCAGCTTGTGTGACAACGCAATTGGCAATGGCATCAATTCTTCAGTTTCGTTACAAGCGTAACCAAACATCATCCCTTGGTCGCCAGCACCGACTGCGTCGATTTGTGCATCGGTTGGGCCGTCTGCGCGAACTTCAAGCGCTGAGTCCACACCTTGGGCAATGTCAGGGCTTTGGGCTGCGACTGCAACTTGGACACCACAGGTGTTGCCATCAAAGCCTTTTTCGCTAGCGTCATAACCAATTTCGTTGACAACTTTGCGAACCAATTCATCATAGTTGATGACTGCGCTGGTGGTAATTTCACCTAACAGCATTACAAAACCAGTCTTGATAGCGGTTTCGCAAGCAACACGTGACATTGGGTCTTGTGCAAAACAAGCGTCCAATACAGCATCACTAATTTGATCACACATTTTGTCTGGGTGGCCTTCTGTTACCGATTCTGATGTGAAGAACAGGCTCGGTGAGGTCATAAAGGTTGAACTCATTTTTCAATTGCTCCAATAAATAAAAAAATCCCTTCATTAGAAGGGACAGTGTTTACGGCGTTTGTCACCTTCTCATCTCTCAGATCCATTTAGATCTGCGGAATTGGCACCGATTAGTCGGTTGCCGAGGTATCAACGGGCCGTTCCCTCCACCTCTCTGGATAAGAATGTTTTTTTGTCGGGCGAGACTATACCATACAGGTTAGGGTTACTCAATAGGCTTGCCCTGTAAAAGCCTGAATAGCAGTGCGGACGCAAATTTTGATGTCCAACCAGAGTGACCAGTGTTCAATATACCAAAGATCATATTTAGTGCGCTCTTCAATAGAAGAGTCGCCACGCAGACCATTCACCTGCGCCCAACCCGTCAACCCCGCTTTTTCGCGATGCCGTTCCATGTAACGCGGAATGCTTTGACGGAATTCTTCAACATAGCGTTCTTGCTCTGGACGCGGTCCGACGAGGCTCATTTCACCCAGTAACACGTTCACAAACTGTGGCAGTTCATCTAACGAATATTTGCGAATAAACGTGCCAATGCGTGTCCGTCGTGGATCATCTTTGACCGTCCACGTTGAGAGCGACTCAGCATCGGCGCGCATGGAACGGAATTTCAAGACCTTGAATGGCTTGCCATCTAAACCGACGCGTTCTTGAATAAACAGCGCTGGCCCCGGTGACTCTAACTTGATCAAGATGCCTAATAGCACCATGATCGGTGCTGTCAAAAATAAGCCAAAAGCTGACCCAGCAATATCAAACCCTCGCTTGAGCGATAGCCGCCAGCCCCGTAAGGCAATGTCACGCACATTTAGTAATGGCAGACCACCGAGATCCGCCACCGACACTTCCCCTGCCATAATTTCAAACACGTCTGGCAAGACGCGTACGCTTACTTGACCGCGGTGACAATCTGCAATCAGATTGAGTAACTCTAGACGGGTAGCTTGGGGCAGTGCAATGATTACTTCATCTATTGCGTGGGTTTCTAGTAGGCTGATAATGTCAGCAGCTTGCCCAATGACAGGTGTCCCGAGCATCTCAGGTGGATGTTCGTCCTGATTGGCAATGAGACCAACTAGGTCATATCCCAGCTTAGGTGACCACTGAATTTTTTGCACCACCACTTGGGACACATCGTTGGTCCCAACAACAATCACGCGTTCGCGACCAACGCCTCGTTTTAGCAATCGCTGGCGTGCATTCTGATGCAACAAGCGGCCAATTGCAACAAATATAACGGTGCAGAGCCAAGCATAAATCAGCAATGCCCGTGGCAGGTTGGCCTCAAATTGTGTGTTTTGATAGGTCAGCGTATTGAGCGCAACGGCCACTAACGTGCCACCAGTTGCCGCTAACAGCACCACTGAAATTTCATCTACACGTGCGGAAGAAGCCCGCACTTGGTGATACATCCGATTGAGGTACATCAGACCGATGACGCCAATAATTTGTAGTGGAATAAAGCGCAGCATGGTTGCAAACTGAGGCGCATCCACCATTACTTCCGGAACCGGAATCGTACGGCGTAAGATGAACGCAACGCAGACTGCAATTGCTATCATGGCAGCGTCCAGCAACAACAAGGTTGCTTGGACGAGAAAATCATATCGTTCGCGTGACATTAGGAAGTGAAGAGTGGTGAGTGCAGTGTGGTAAGTGAAGAATTCTCTCCACTACTCACTAGCCACTACCTACTCACTACTTGTTGGTAATTTTGGCACCTCTGGTGCTGGCTTGCCCATGCGTTCACAAAGCGCCGCTTGCATGGCAATGCGGTCATCCCAAGGATATTCCGTCGTTCCAAAGCACATAGATTGTTCGTGAGCCTTGCCACAAGCGAGTACAACATCGCCTGCTTGGGCTAGTCCGACGGCGTGTCGAATGGCAGCAAACCGGTCTGGTACGCGCCAGAACGTTTCACCTTCGCGCCCCCCCATTCTAGTACATCCTGCCGCCATGTCAGCCAAAATGCCGTCCAGAGACTCTGTCCGTGGATCTTCAGCAGTCAGCACCGTAAAGTCAGCATGGCTTGCGGCAACTTCTGCCATCCAGCGGCGTTTCTCAACGTCTCGCAGTCCCGCTGACCCGAACGTCACGATCACCTTGCCTTGTGTCAGGTTTTGCGCTGTTTTGAGGATCGCTTCCAACGACTTTGGCGTGTGCGCAAAGTCCACAATGGAGATGAATTCTTGACCTTCATTGAAGAGTTGCATCCGCCCCGGAATTCCTTCTAAAGCGGAAATTCCAGCTTGGATGGTTTCAATGGACAAGCGTTGGGCTAGTCCTACGCCAATTGCTGCGAGACAGTTATTGACGTTGAATAAGCCAATTAGCTTGGTGCTAAATGCTGCCCATGCACCATTTAGGGTGACGTCAAATTCTGTGCCTGCCGCCGTGAATTTTGCGTTGCGGGCATGTAGCCTTGCCACTTCAGACAGTCCATAGCCGATTACCTCAACGTCAGTTCGGTCTCGCAATTCCTGATAACTACTATCATCGCGATTCAGTAACGCAAGTTTGCGCACACCAGGTTTACGATAGCTCTCAGACAGACCTTCGAACAACATTGCTTTGGCATCAAAGTAGGCTTCACGCGACCCATGATAGTCTAAGTGCTCATGCGTAATATTCGTGACAACGCCAATATCAAATTCACACGCCGTCACCCGATGCTGGGCTAGTCCGTGTGATGTCACTTCCAAAACACAGTGCGTGAGACCTGCATCCACCATTTGCGCCAAATAGCCTTGGACTTCGTGCGCGTCTGGCGTGGTGACGTGGAGACCAGTGTCTTGTTCAGTGTCACCAATCACGGCATTTACCGTGCTTACAAGACCGGTCTTTAACCCACCAGCTTTCAACACACTGTGAATGAGGTTACTGGTTGTTGTCTTGCCATCTGTACCCGTTACGCCAATCATGACGAGTTGACGTGCCGGAAAACCGTGCAAAGCAGCGGCTAACCAAGCCAATGCGGGCTTTGCATCATCAATCTGTAGATATGGCACATCGCTGGTGGTTGCCACTTCAGCGGCTTTCAATTCACCAACAACTGCCACTGCACCCGCGTTGATTGCATTCTCAATATAGCGATGCCCATCCACGCTGTCGCCTTTACGCGCTACAAACAAGGTACCTGCTTTGACCTGACGCGAGTCGTGCGTAATGTGTTGGATGTCTGGGTCAGGCATGCCAACTGGCATTTTGAAGGTCAGTTGATTAGCGACAGCAGCGAGGAGATTGGTGAGTTGCATGGCGATATATTAGTCCTAGCCCAAATGTAGTGACATGGCGCGCCATGTCACTACATTTGGGCATTCGCAATCTTAACAAAAAAATCCCTGACCTGCGATGCAAGCCAGGGATTTCGAAAACCAAACGAAGTGTGGTTTAGCCGAGGCTACCTGACAAGGTGTCCATTTTGCGCTTGACTGAACCGTCAATTTCACGGTCGCCAACGCGGACTACCAAACCACCGAGCAAGTTAGGATCAACTTTGAATGCGACTGCATCCGCAGCGATACCCAATTCCTTAGCGATTTTTGTTTGTTCTTTAGCAGCCAATGGCAAAGCGCTCACAACTTCAGCAGCGTCACCAGCAATGTCTGCGCCGTCGAGGACAGCAACCTTGCCGCCTTCAACACCAGCGAAGAAATCGTCGATGAGTGCTTGTTGCTTCTTCTTGTCCAAGCTTTCGCCAACAACTTTGTTAGCGGCAGCCATAGCCAATGCACTGATGTGAGGGCGAACGTCGTTCAACACGTTGTTGCGTGCTTCTTCGATGCCAGCTTCTGCAGCAGACTTAATATCAGCAGCTTCTGCTTCAGCAGCAGCTTTCAAGTCTACGCGCACCTTATCAGCTTGAGCGTTTGCTTCTGCAACAATCTTTGCGCGTTCAGCTTGTGCTTCAGCGATGATGTTTGCAGCTTCTTTTTCAGCGTTTGCACGGGCATCTTCAGCGACGCGAGCGTCTTCAAGACCCTTTGCAATTGTTGCTTTGCGTTTTTCCAATGCTTCAGTCAGTGGCTTCCAAGCGGCTGACAAAATAAGAGCAGCCAAAATGAAGTTGAACAACTGAACGAGGAAGAAACCTAAGTTAAGACCTAATGCTTCCATTTCGAATTCTCCTTAGTAACTGTCTAATGTAAGACAGTTAGTAATGACCTTCGCGTCTTACGCAGCGAAGACGAGAATGAGTGCGGTAGCCAGAGCGTAAATAGCAACTGCTTCAGCAAACGCAATCGCCAAAATCATGTTTTGTTGGATGAGTGGCGCTGCATCTGGGTTACGACCAATTGCTTGCACTGCACCGCTACCAACGACGCCAATACCAAGACCTGCACCAATTGCACCGATCATTGCCATACCTGCGCCCAAGAACTTAAGCCCTTCTTGAATACTGCCTTCCATTTTAGAGTCCTCCAGAATTTTTGGATGAATTTTTTTAGTTTTAGATTGAAACATTAGCGTGGGCGTGTTCAACACCCACGCTGTAGAAATTTACGAAATTAGTGGTGTGCGTGCGTTGCTTGAGACATAAACACGAGTGTCAACATCGCAAACACGTAAGCTTGGATCGAACCAACAAAGGTTTCGAGCAAGAAGATACCACCAGGCAAGATGACTGGCAGCAACACACCCAGAATTGAGAGCAACAGACCACCTGCAAAGATGTTACCGAATAGACGGAAGCTAAACGAGAGGATCTTTGAGACTTCTGAAACAATTTCAAGAATACCGACTGCGAAGTCGATTTTGCCCATGCCCGGTGAGCTAAGCGCTGGAATGTTCACAAACTTTGTGAAGTATCCTAACCCTAACGCGCGGACACCGATGACTTGCACCATGATCATGACTACCGTTGCAAGTGCGAAGGTAAAGTTCATATCGGTGGCAAGACCACGGAACCAAGGCACAACTTCACACAAGTGTTCACAAACGCCTGTGCTTTCACCAGCTGCAACTGGGCTAGCCAGAACACCAAGTGAACTGTGTTCTTTTAGCATTTCATAGGTAACTTTTGTTCCTTCGCCGTCCAGACCATAGACGTTGCCAAACAAGTTGACAGCATCGTAACCGGTTAGACCTGCTTTGTGAACTTCAATGAAATTACCAATAGCTTCATAACCTGGGACCAGCTTGCTGAGGTTAGCAAACCAAACGACGAAGAAAATTGGCATAACCCAGAAGAAAATTGGCTTTGCCCATTTCCCTGCTGCGTCTTTGGTGGTGTCCCACCAGTAACCGATGAGTGCTTCCCATGCGTTGTACCAGCCTGATGGGGCTTGGGTCGCAGCAGTTTTAGCACCACGGCGTAGTGACAGCGCCAACCAGATGATCAAAATATCAACAATGATCATTGCGGTGTGGGTGTTCACCAGTGGCACAATCCCAAAGAAGGTTTTGATACCGAAGAAATTGATTTTTTCAGCGGGCAAGATAACTGCTGGACTGCGTGGCGCAAAAGCACCGCCAATCACATATGCACAGATAACTCCAAGCACAATGAGTAAAATCATTGCGATCGATTTGGCGTTTAGACCGCCGCCCGATGATTGATCGTTTGTGGAAGAATGGCTGTGATCACTCACTTAGAGTGTCCTCCTGATCTGAATTTGGATTTGTTTGATTTTGATTTGTTTGATTTTTGACCGCAATTTGAGTTACAGCTCGCATTGCAATCTTATATACCAGCCACATATGCAGTGGCAGAGATATCAATATACCAACCAATGTAAACATTGGCCGTGTGCCAAGGGTTCGATCTAACAAGATGCCTGCGGCTAGTCCAAGACCGATTACAATCACGGACATTCCTGCAATTTGACCCATCACTCCAGTCACTTCTGGCCCGATTAGCAACCCTTGCATGTAAGGATTTTTCGGTTGTTGAGGCTCTTGATCGCTCATATCGACTCTTGTTTGGCGATTGTGGATTATATCACAATCGACCTATTGGCTTCGGATTAGAAGAAGCTCGTTGCGCCTTCAATCGCCCAGTTGTAGAACGGCGTTGCGGCCGTCCCCAGTACGATTACGCCCAGTGAAAGTGCCCACAATACGACGCGATATGGTGCTGCGATTGGAATGCGCGGTGCGTCTTCTGGCATTGGATCGACGTAGACAACTTTCAAGACTACCAAGTAGTAGTACAGTGCGACAAGCGCGTTCAATACACCAACAATTGCCAACCAAATGAGCCCAGCGTCTACAACAACTTTGAAGACGAAGAACTTACCGATGAA
>JAHDIM010000088.1:0-3371 GCA_020630805.1 Anaerolineales bacterium | reverse complement strand
ACATAGCCAGCATGGGCAATGGATGAGTACGCCAACAAACGCTTGATGTTGGTTTGGGCAAGCGCCACCAAGTTCCCGAGCGTTGTCGTGACTGCTGCAATTGCCATCACAAGTGGCAACCAGCCAGCAACACCGCTACTGGTAGATAGTGAGATGATGAACACCCGCAACAACACCATGAACCCTGCGGTCTTTGATGCCGTTGAAATGAATGCAGTAATTGGTGTTGGCGCACCTTCGTAGACATCTGGTGTCCAGAAGTGGAATGGGAACGCAGACAGCTTGAACCCGATCCCGACCAAGATCATGATTGCGATGCCGATGAGCATGACGAATGAAACGCTGCCAGCGCTTAGCGCTTCAGCAATGCCATACAAGTTAGTGTGCCCAGTCAACCCATAGAGCAGGCTAAAGCCGAACAACATAATGGTTGAAGTGACCGCCCCAAAGAGGAAGTACTTCAGACCAGATTCTGCCGAACGATCACTGTTGAGCAAGAAGCCTGTCAGTGCATAGGCGGAGATACTGGTCGTTTCCATGGCGAGATACAACATAATCAGATCTGTTGCAATCGCCATGAAGTTCATCCCGATGACCGTTGCGATGAGAACTGCAAAGAAGTCACCGCGTTTGCCAAGACCTTTGACGTCTGCGGTCAGCACAGCTGTTACCGCACCTGCAATCAAGAACATCATGCGGAAGACAAACCCAAGCATGTCTGACCGGATGGTGCCACCGAATAACAACTTTGGATCACCGACTGGTGTTGCAACGCCTACGCCAATGAGTGCCGCAGCGATAAAACCAATCGCAGTGACAAAAGCCATCATGCGGCGGCTTTCGCCCTTTTGGACGACATCCATTGTCATGACAATGGCAGCAATCCCAACGAGAACAATCTCAGGAAGGATTACTAAAAAGTGCGCAGCTTCGAAATTTGTAAAATCCACAGCTTATGCTCCAAGAACTGCCATCACACTGTCAACACCAGTCTTGATTACCGTATCCATCCAAGCTGGATAGAAACCAAGTGCTAGCAGTGACGCGACGAGAATGACAATTGCCGTTCGATCTTGCCAACGGATTGGCGTCAGGTCAGCTTCAATTTTTTCTGGGATCTCTCCGAAGAAGACGGAGCCGACTGCACGAATGATGTATGCAGCGGTGATCACAATCGCAAGTGCGGAAATGATCGCGATCCAAGCGTAGTAGTTCGCAATAAAGTCTGGGCCTTGCACCCCTGCACGCCAAGCACCCATAAAGATTGGAAGCTCAGCGACGAAACCAGAGAACAATGGCATCCCCATCGAGACCAAACCACCAATAATGAAGGCCACACCGACCATTGGTAGTTTCTTCATCACACCGCCCAGTTCTGGGATCATACGAGTGTGAGCGCGGTCATAGACCATCCCGATACAAGAGAAGAAGAGTGCGGTCATTGCACCGTGAGAGAACATTTGCAGCCCTGCCCCGGTCAGACCAAGTTCATTCAATGTCGCCAGACCTAAGACCACCAAACCCATGTGCGATACAGAAGAGTACCCAATCATGTATTTGAGATCTTTGCGGGTCATCGCGATCAATGAACCGTAAACAACGTTGATGAATGCCGCAATCACAACATAGGGCATCCAGAATTTTGCGCCTAGCGGAAGGAGGACAACCCCAACGCGAAGTGCTGCGTAAGCGCCGAGCTTCATCAGAACGCCAGCGTGGAACATTGACACTGCGGTTGGTGCAGCAACGTGACCAACTGGGCTCCAGTTATGGAACGGGAACATCCCTGCCAGCACAATGAAACCAACAAAGACGAATGGGAACCAAATAATTTGGAAGCGTTCGCTAAAGACGGCTTGTTCTTGGATCAGGAACATGTCGAATGTACCCAAGCCAGATTCGGTGTACATTGCCAGCGCGCCAATCAGCGCAAAGAGTGACCCGATGACAAGGAACAGCGTCAGCTTCATCGCCGCGTATTCGCGGGTCTTCTTCCAACCCCACATTGCAATCATGAGGTACATTGGGAACACTGCGACTTCATAGAAGAAGAACAGTGTGAACATGTCTTGTGCAACGAACACACCCCACACACCCATTGCCAGAAGGAACAGAAGTGCGAAGAATTCGCGTGGTCGGTCGTCAATGCCCCAGCTGATGAGCACACCCGTTGTCAGCACAATCCCGGTGAGCAATACCATTGGCAAGCTCATCCCATCGACAGCAACGATGTAGTTGATGCCAACGGCAGGGATCCATGCGAACCGATCCACCATTTGGTAGCCGCCAAGCTCTACATCGTAGGTGATATAGACAATGACAGAGAGCACTAGCGTGACTAATGACGCAATGAGTGCTGTCCAGCGGACTTGTTCTTTTTTATCTTCTGGGAAGAAGAACAGCAGTGCGCCGACTATCCCAGGAAAAAAGGTAATGACTGAAAGAATTGGAAAATCCATCTAGAGCCTATCCAAAAATGCTGACGATTGCAGCGTTGATAATTTTTGCAATGCTCATCGGCCAAACACCAATGATCAGCATCAACACCACGAGTGGTGCCATCACCACAACCTCGCGGGCATTTATTTCCATATTGTGATCCGCCCAGTGCGGATTGATTGGACCGTGCAAAACTTTGCGAATACCTTTCAAAACGTAGGCACCCGTCATCAGCAACCCGAGCATGCTCAGGGCTGTCATCAGCGTGAAGACTGGCCAAGCACCGCGCACAATTGCGAATTCACCAACGAAACCGTTCAGCCCAGGCAGCCCGAGTGACGCCATTGATGAGAAGATGAGCAAGCCACCATAGATTGGGGCATATTGCCAAATCCCGCCGCCGAGTTCTTCAAGATTGCGTGTATGGGCGCGTTCGTAAACGACACCAACAAGGAAGAACATTGCCGCAGCAGAGAGACCGTGATTGAACATTTGGATGACCGCACCAGAGCCAGCAATTGCAGCTGTGGTTGGATCTACCGCGTTGCCACCAGCAGCCCAAGCGACGACTGCCAACCCAAGCACGACAAAGCCCATGTGGTTGACTGAAGAGTAAGCCACCAAGCGCTTGAAGTCAGTTTGACCGTACGCTGAGTACGCTGCGAGCACAATTGAGAGCATCCCGAGGAATGCAATGATTGGCGCAGCAGCACCAGCTTGTTCTGGGAACAATGGAATAACCAAGCGCAGGAACCCGTAAGCGCCCAATTTCAAAAGCACACCTGCCAAGATCATTGACCCTGCGGTTGGAGCTTCGGTGTGGGCATCTGGTAGCCAAGTGTGGAACGGGAACAATGGCACTTTGATTGCGAACGCAACAAAGAAGGCCCAGAATGCTACTGTCTTGACCGTGCTTGCTGACGCAAAGTTCA
>JAHDIM010000087.1:2443-13649 GCA_020630805.1 Anaerolineales bacterium | reverse complement strand
CCTACCTAATAAAATTCGCGTAACTTACTCATCAGTGTTATCCAGAACTCAGGCTTCAATAGCAACCACTGGGGCCGCTGAATGCGCTGAGCTTTTGACCCCCTCAGCGTTCTCAGCGCACTAAGCAGTAAACAAGTAAAATACCCCCTATGAAAATTGCACTCGGACAAATGGATATTGCCTTTGCAGATCCAGCCGCGAATCTCAAACATGTTGCTGAATTGGCTGCGCAAGCGAGCCAAGGTCAGGCGCAGTTACTGGTGTTGCCAGAACTGTGGTCTACCGGCTATGACCTTGAAAATGCAGGGAACTACGCAACAGACCTAGACAGCGGCATCTTTGCCGATGTGGCCGCGTTAGCCGCAGAGTTCAAGCTGCACATTGTGGGCTCTTGCTTGTCTGCTGGGCCTGACGGGCCGCGCAACACCATCACTTGGGCGACGCCTGACGGTGAAATCATTGCCGACTACAGCAAGCTGCATCTCTTCCGTCTGATGGATGAAGACCAATACCTCACAGCCGGTGAAGCACCGGTGTTAGTCGAGACTGACATGGGGAATGCCGGGCTGTCCATTTGCTATGACCTGCGTTTTGCTGAACTGTTCAGAGGCTATGCGCTAGAAGGCGCGCAATTTGTGATTGTGCCAGCCGAGTGGCCGAATCCGCGCAAGATGCACTGGCGCACCTTGCTCCGCGCACGCGCCATTGAAAACCAAATGTTTGTGATCGCCTGCAACCGCGTTGGTGAAGAAAACGGCACGACCTTCTTTGGACACTCCGCCGTGATCGATCCGTGGGGCGAATATTTGGTAGAAGCGGGCGAAGAGGCCGGCTTGTTTTTTGCAGAGATCGATGTCGCTGAAGTTGACCGCGTGCGGGACCGCATCAAAGTATTTGAAGACCGCCGCCCAGATGTCTATCGGCTCTAGGAACAGCACCGTATGACTTTTGGTTTTCGCAACGCGGCGTACCGGCGCGCCATTGTGGCTGGGACAAGTTTCCTTGTCTTATTGTTCCTCATCCGCATCAATGCCGATGCATTGCTTGCTAACTTTGAAGCGCGGTTTGGTCCGCTGCTCACCACGCAGCTTTTTCATCCCCAGCACTGGTTCTGGGCGTTTGATCAAACGCAACCCATTACCGTTCGCCGTGGATTTGCGATGATCATCGCGTTATTTGGTGGATTTTTGGCGCTGGACAACCTTGCTGCCCTGAAGTCTGTGTTGTCGCGTTTCTTTCAAACCAAAGCCGCACCAATTGTCATTTGTCTGCTGGCGTTTGCCACGTTTTGGTATTTCCGCGTGCTGTTCTCTTGGGGCGATGTCGGTCGCTATGAAGCCATGCTGGCTGGCACCATTGGCGTGGATAACACCAACTTTGTGCCGCAAATCTTCTTTATGAGCGCGCCGCTCACTACAGCACTGTTTTTTCTCAGTTGGATCACCGGTATATTTGAAACCGCCGAAAACGCGATTGCGATGGTCAACGTATTGGCCGGTGTGGTCTATGTCTGGTGCTGCCTGCGCTTAGTGAGGTTGTCTGAAAACAAAGACTACGCTTGGGTCAGCCTACTACTGTTTGTTGCCACACCAAGCATAGGCTTATTCTTTGGCTACCGTGAAACCACGTCCGTGGTGACGGGTACCTTTGCGCTATATGCCTTAGCTAGTGTCTACTTCCTGCGCACTGCGCAAACGCGCTACTTTCTGTTAGCCTCGCTTGCGATTGGTGTTGGTGCAGCGGCGCATAACATTGCTATTATTCTGTTGCCGTCTTGGGCGCTGCTGGCGATATTGGTCCTGCAAGCGAATGCGGCTAAGTCTGTGAAGCCGTTGCTAAGCGCGATGGCGCTAATTGCGTTGCCATTGGCGCTGATGTTTGCTCTGGCAGTGCTAATGCCAGACCGCGTGCTTGGCCCGCTCTCTGGCGATGCGGTGTTGGGTGAGGAAATTGCGGAAGACGGGCTCAGCGTGTTGTTACGCCGCAGTTGCATTGGCAGTGAAGCGGGAGATCCAGTTAGTTGGTGCTATCCGTTAGGCTCTATCGACCAGATCATGGATATCCTCAATCTGTCGATGCTACTGTTGCCGGGCTGGATCATCCTCGTGCCAATTCTTGTGGTTGGCCTGCGCCGCAATGGTCTTTTCAATAAAGAGACGCTTTTCTGTCTGGCGAACATTGTCAGCGGGATTGCGTTTATCGTCCTGTTTCCATCGATCTTGGGCTATCTCCAAGATTGGGACTTGTATGCTCCGGCGTATTTGCAAATTGTCTTGTTCTTTGCCATCTGGGTGATCAATCAACCAGACTACCTGCGGAATTGGATGAAGCCACTATTGTTCAGCGCAGTTGCCGTCAACATTGTGGGGATCATCGAACTGATTTTTGTGCTGCAGCCGTGGCTATTTGGGCGCGTTATCTTTCCAATGCTGGCGGGGTAATCTCATTTAGAGTAATACCCTACCAAGATTAGTACGCGGATTTCACAGATTGCACGGATTTGATTTGAAAAATCCGCGCTCGTCTGTGCTCGTCCGCGGCTAGTAAATTCTGTAATTATGAATTGTTTGCGATCGCCACTAGCGAAAATTCAGAAGTCTTAGCTTATTTTGAATACCTCCATTTCCAAACCTTGGCTCGCGGGATACGCCATCCTCATTGTCTGTATCCTAATTGGGCTTAGGTTCGCTGTTGAACCGCTGACCGCCGCGCTTGAAAGCGCATGGGGGCCGCTGCTAAGTGCGCAATTCCATCACGAGATGCGCTGGCTGTGGGCATTTGAAGGCACTGCACCCGTCACCATCTCGCGCTGGGCGCTGTTGGTTGTTGTGGGGACACTTGGCAGCTACCTCTTGCTGTCACAGCAAAAGATTCAGCCCAACACCCTCATCCTCATTACATTGGTCGTCGCTGCTGCGGCACTCTATTGGATTCTGCGTCCCAAGATCGCTTATGGCGATGCAGGGCGGTATGAAGGCTACATGTTGCGCGGCATCTTACCTGGTTTAGAAGATCAACCGCCAGATCCGAAGGTGTTGTTTATGAGCTCGCCGCTCAGCACAGCGCTGTTCTATGTGGTCTATCACGTGCTGTTTCCGGGGATGTTTTCAGCGGAAGAAGCAGTGTCAATGGTGAACATTGCGGCGGGCGTCATTTTTGTCGCCAGCAGCATGTGGGTCGTGTCACGCTGGATTAAGCCGGAAGCAAGGTGGGCGACCATCCTGTTACTGCTGACAATTCCAGCCACGGTGCATTTCTTTGGCTATCGGGAAGCGACGTCGGTCACGCCGGGCTTGGGCATTGCCTATGTTGCGCTGGCGCTCTGGTATCTAGATGATCCTAAACTTTGGAAGCTGTTACTAGCCGCTCTCATTGCTGGTCTGTCAACGGCGGCGCATGGTGTGGGCTATATGTTTGGTGCGAGTCTGTTGTATCTGGCGGCAGGCTATGCGCTGAAGCAATATCAGCAGGGGCGGCTGGGCAATGGTGTCCTAGGTGCCGTACTCACTGTGGCGTTCTACATTCTGCCGTTTCGTGCATTCTTCTGGCTGGCGCGGCGCAATCCAGACTGGGTGTTTGGACATCCCACCGGAGACTCGGGTGATGCGCTCACGTGGCTGTTGCCGCAAAACTGGCTCACGACATTGCGACTCGACTGTCGTGGTTCCATTGCCTTACCGATTGATCGGTGGTGTTATCCGGTCTTTTCAGAGCATCAGTTTTTCGATTTATTGAGCGGGACGTTTCGACTCTGGCCCGCTGGTCTCATTGCCTTACTGGTTGCGGCACTCGTGTTGGTGCAACTTGCCCGCGGCTATAACTGGTCCAATGCCGTTGCAGAGTTCTGGAATTCCCGTCTAATGTTTTTCATTGCCGTCTTTTGTGGGGCGTTGGGATTTTTACTGCTTTTCCCGCCAATGTTGGGCTTCATTCAAGACTGGGACTTGTTTGGGCCCAGCTACATTGTCATGGCAACCGTGACGGCCTTTCTCATGGGCATGTATTTGTCCGCTGACACGTGGAAGTCTCCGTTGTTTCGCCTGACGGTCAGCCTAATGATTGGCCTCAATTTAGCAGGGCTCACAGAGTTCTTGTTCTGGCTCCAGCCGTATTTCTTTGGGGAAACGCTGGTGCCGCTATTACGACAGTTCGGACTTGGATAGACACAAAATGAATCTGCCAGACTATTGGCTGCAATGCCCTAAGACTCCCATTAGCGACAGTGATCAAGCTGCGTTTGATCAACTCATTTCCAATACCATTGCGCAGCGCAATTCAGCACCAATTGACTATGCGTTAACGGCTCCAAAATGGCAGTTTCTAAACTATTTAGTTGACCACTATGCCATCGTGTTGCATGGGTCGGGCAATCCGGACATTGCGATGTTTGAACCCAGAAAGCCGCTCGATTCAACTGAATTTGGCAGCCAAGAAGCTGTGTTTGCGGCTGCTGATGGTGTTTGGGCCATGTTCTTTGCGATTATTGATCGGGATCAACACGCACTCACGATTAGCAACGGTTGCATTCAGTTCGTTGAGGATGGCAGTCCGATCAGTGATCCGTATTATCTGTTCTCGATTAGTCAGGGATTTTTACAGCAGTATCCATGGCGACGCGGCACGATTTACCTGCTGCCAGCAGAGACGTTTGTTGAACAACCAGCAGCGCAATTTGGTGAGTTGACGCTGCGCATCAAGCAACTCGCGAGTCTGGTTTCGGTTGAACCTATTGCGAAGATAGAAGTCGGGCCAGAGGATTTTCCATTTCTAGAACAAGTCAGAGAGCATGATGACTCAAGAATGGAAGCGTATGTGACTGCGATTCAAACGGGTGGCGCTTGGCCAGATTGAGGGCTTAATATCTAAACACTTCTGCTAGCCAGATCCAATGATGCGGTGTCATCCCGTACACGAACGAGGCAAGATGGAGTTGAAATTTTGATGGCGTGGGCGGGATCTCTTTAGAGCCTTGGGCCTAAAGAGATCCCAGACGCCGAGGCTGTTGGTCTACTTTTGGTAGCGCTAACGCGTCTGGGATGACACATGTGCTGACGCTTTGGCTAGCAGACATGGGAACTTCGACGCGTCTCTTCTAACTTGCGATATAGCCAGCAGAACTTAGAATTCCACCACAACCCGCCCTTGGTGGTTCCAACCCAGTTGATATTCCAACGCCTCGCGCAACTGACTTCGTGGATACACACGGTCGAGCGCAACGGTGACATCCCCTTTTTCAATCAAACTATTGAGATAGTCCAGATCTTTTGGCGCGACTTGCAAGGCTAAGACCGAAAGCGGCTGTCCACCCAATTTCCCAAATAAGGCAAACTGAAGAATGCGTCTGGTCTGCCCGCCAACGGTAACATAGCGACCTTTTTCGGTCAGGGCGCGGCGTAGGGCGCGCGGTCCGCGGGAAGAGACGAGGTCTAGAATGGCATCGTAACGTTCGCCCGTCTTGGTGAAATCTGTTTCGCGGTAATCTAGAACATACTCAGCGCCAAGGTCGCGCATTAGCTGTTGCTTGGCGGCACTGTCTACGCCTGTGACCGTTGCGCCCATCAGCTTGGCAAGCTGAATCGCAAAGGTTCCCGCGCTACCACCGGCACCGTTGATGAGGATTGTTTCGCCAGGTTGGAGTTTGAGCGCATCGCGCATCGCTTGCACCGCAATCGCGCCAGCTTGAGGAATCGCAGCGGCTTCAATAAAACTTAGGTACTCTGGCTTGTGCGCAAACGCATCGGCATCGGCGGCAATGTAGGGGGCAAAGCCATTGCCACCGTTGCGCAACACAAGGTCACCCATCACTGCATCCCCCACGTTGATGTGCGTTACGTCGCTCCCCACAGCTTCGACCACTCCTGTAATGTCCGACCCCAGCACGGTCTTCCGCGGGCGACGCAACCCGATAATGCGCGTGTAAAACGGCTTGCCTTGGATCGTCTCCGTATCTGAGCCGTTCAGGCTAATCGCCTTGACCTGAATCAGAATTTGGGTTGGCTTCGGCGTTGGTTTCGGCAGGGTGACATCGACTAAGTCGGACACATCACCGTAAACGCGCTGTTGGATGGCTTGCATCACGCTGTTGCAATCTCCACTAAGACTTTGCCCCGGGCGCGTCCGGTTTCGAGGTAGTGCATGCCTTCAGCGGTATCTGCAAGTGGATAGGTGCGATCTATGACTGATTTCAGGCGCCCATCTGCCAGCATCTCACCAATCGTAATCAGGTCTGCTTGTTTGACCTTTGCCATCATAGTCATGACTGTTTTGTTGTGCTTGCGCTGGATGCGGTTGGTTGACAGCGCAATGTTCAAGAGTGAGCCAACCGTTTTGAACCCTGCAACGACACAAGTCCCGCCCGGTTTGAGCACGGGGTGGAGCTGATTGGCTTTGTAATTGTTGACGTTGTCTAAGATGACATCGTACTGGGTTGACTGAGTGGTGAAGTCGGTTTTGGTGTAATCAATGACGTGGTCGGCTCCGAGTGACTGCACCAATTCGATATTGCGGAAGCTACACACGGCTGTGACGGTTGCGCCCAGCGCCTTGGCAATTTGAATGGCATAGGTGCCAATCCCACCTGATGCCCCGTTGATTAGCACTGAGTGACCGGCTTGCAGGTTTCCATGTTCAACCAGACCTTGTAGGGCTGTCAGCGCAGCAACTGGGGTAGCCGCCGCTTGGGCAAAGGAAACGCCCTCTGGCAACAGTGTGATGTGGTCTGGCTTAGCGCATGTGTATTCAGCTAAGCCGCCAGTGGAGACATCTCCAAACACCCGATCGCCGACCTTGAAGGTGGTCACATTGGCGCCAACGGCGGTGACCGTGCCTGCAATATCGGCCCCCAACGTTGGATTTTTAGGCCGGAATATCCCTTCACTCGCACGTACAAAAAATGGATCGGCGCGCATCTTGCGCCAATCGAGCGGATTTAGCGCCGCAGTATGGATGTTGACCTGCACTTCATCTGCAGTAGGGGTGGGGATGTCAAGTTCACGCAGTTCTAAACCGTCTGGACTGCCGTAAGTAGGGAAGGTAATTGTTTTCATTAGATTGTGTCCTGTTTACACTAATTCATTTTAGTGTAAATTTGACACTTGTCAATAGGGAATAAAAAAGCCGGGGAATTGCCCGACTTCTATCGCTATCGTTGTCGTAATCGCTATCGTAATCGATGAGTGATAGCCCCTTCAGTAGTGTTGCTTGGAAATTCAGTTGGAGCAAACCAGAAATTTGTGATGGATTTGGTCTACTCGATTACGAACACGACAACGATAGCGATTACGAGTAGTTGCATTGGGTCAAGTAAAAGCAGACTACTGAGTCACTAACTTTGGCTGTGGCTTTGCTTGCACCAATACTAGCCCTGTAAAAATCAGTAGCATCCCGATTCCCATCACAACGGTAAAGGTTTCATCTAAGAATATGATGCCGCCAACCGTGGTGATGATGGGCATAATGTAGCTTGTCATGGCGGATGTGGTCGCGCCAAAGCGCTGCGTATTGTAGAGGCTCACCATAATGCCTAGAAATGTCCCTGCGACCGAAGCATAGAGTAAGGCGGCATAGCCAGAGAGTTCAACCCGGCTAAAGTCAAATCCGACAAATAGCCAAGAGATGAGGATGCTAGTAACCGCGGCGGTCCAAATGCGAATGCTGGCAACCTGAAACGAGTCAAACGTGCGCACGTATTTGCGAATGTGAATGTTTTGCCACGCGCCAATAACGAGGGAAAGGGCGATCATGCCGTAGCCCAGCAAGGCTAAGTCAGAGCTGGACGTCAGGCCAGTTTCACCGCGCCAAGCCATGAATAGCGCGCCACACATTGCAGCCACAACACCAAGTACCTGCCGTTGATTTAGTCGTTCTTCCGGGAGAAACACTTGGGCCGCAATGACCACACACGGCGGATACAGCGTGAGCAGTAAGGAGGTCAGACCGCTAGAAAGAAAGTTGAGCGCCCCGACGACTAAGTTCATCGAGATGGCAGTGGCGATGACGCCCAGCAGCGTGCCGTGGATCCAAAGTGCTTTATCAGTTGGCCAATGACGTTTTGCACTGACAATATAGATTGTCACAAAGAAGAGACTCGCCAGCACCATCCGCGCCGCGATGTAGGTTGGAGTCGCAAATTGTCCGGTGGAAAACCGTGAAACAATGAGGGTTGAGCCGTACATCAGCCCAACAAAGGAAATATAAGGAATGGCTTCGCGTTGCATGAAGGCTGGATTTTAGCAGTTGGAGGTTTTGGGTACAATTTGGCTCAGAAAATAATTAATGGTGAACGATTAACTGCTGAATTGTTAATGGAGGTCATGAATGGCAAAAGGTGATGATATAGAAGAAAGATTGATTGACTTTGCAGTGCGGGCAATTAATGTCTGTGATAAATTGCCAAGCTCTAAGATTGCTGCTTTGCATATCAAAAAGCAGTTGGTTCGAAGTGCAACTTCACCTGCACCAAATTATGCCGAAGCCCGGAGCGCAGAAAGTAATAAGGACTTCATTCATAAATTGAAGATTGCCTTGAAGGAGATGAACGAAACGCGTATCTGGCTAAAGATAATAATCCGAACTGGTCTTATCAAAGCAGATTTGCTGAATGACATGCTGGACGAATGTGAACAACTTTGCCGAATCCTTAGCGCGAGTATCAACACCGCCCGTGAGCCGGTCTCTTAATGCGTTGAAATATGAAATTGAGTAGATCTCTTTGTGTTTTAAGAGACCAATTAACAATTAGTCGTTATCAATTTAGCAATTAATTATTCTCAGCACCCGCGATCCGCAGCTTCGTCCTGAAATACAAACCGCATCAGCCGACAGCGGAAGGACTGCCGATCTGCGGCCAGCTTTTCTGTCACTGGAGGCGCTGCTTCTACCGCTTCAGTGACAATCACCGGTGTCCAGTAAGACTTCAACTTCGTCCGAAACTGCGGATCCCCGCCGCGGACTTCGCGTTCACCAACGACCAAGACATAGCGGCCAACTTCGCCGTCTGGATGCCAAACCTTCACCAGATAATCGCCGCTTTCTGGCAATTCAAAGCGTTGGCGCTGGCGTTGCCAGTAGGCAGTGTTGCTAAACGGCTCCAAGAACACCGTGCCCTCGGTCGGGTCAAGCGTCGCGATTGGCGTTTCGCCGTCAACTGCGTATAGGGCGATGGTCGGATCGAAGTCAATATGGCCTTCCACCTGCGGAATTGTCATGCCAATGAACAAATTTTGCCCTTTCTGACCGCGCATAATGAACCAGTCCTCATCGGTGGCGCTTTCTAACGTGGAATATAACGCCGTCGACACGTCAGAGTCGATAACACGCTGCGGTGTCTCACGGGTGGTGTCTGTATCTTCAAAATACGGCTGGTGCGCATACACCAACGCAGTGCTGAGTAAGATGAGGATAGTCGCCAGCAGAAAAGAGCGTAGAATTTGCATGAATTAAGCATATCGCTAATGAAGTAGTGCGTACTGCGCTTGTGCTGAGCAACGCCGAAGTATAGTTCGTTGCATAGCGTGTGGCTACACCTTTGCTTACTTCTGTGCGGGCTCTTTATATTGCGCGTGGAGGATAACTTGTTATATTGAAGCCCATCACGCGACGCAATACGCAGTACGCACTATTAATTACGTCAGAGCTCAAATTACCTAATTCCCCATGTCCCAAAAATGGCGCACCATCCTTTTCCTCGCTCTTGCTGAATTCCTCGCCATGAGCCTGTGGTTCTCTGCATCGGCAGTGACACCGAGTCTGATCGAGTCTTGGTCGCTGGATACCGGGCAAGCGGCGTGGCTAACGATGTCAGTGCAGATTGGCTTTGTGGTGGGGGCGCTGCTGAGTGCGGTGACCAATGTGTCTGACCTGTACGCACCGCGCAAAATCTTTGCGATCAGTGCGGTAGTCGGCGCGCTTGCCAATGGTCTGATTGCGCTGAGCGTGACCAGCTTTGGCCCAGCCGTGGCACTCCGGTTTTTGACGGGTGTCACGCTAGCCGGTATCTATCCGGTTGGCATGAAGATCATGGCGACGTGGATGAAAGAAGACCGCGGATTAGGTCTGGGATTGCTGGTGGGCGCACTCACGTTGGGATCGGCCTCGCCGCATTTATTACGCGCCTTAGGCGGCATTGGAGACTGGCGCGTGGTGATGTATTTGGCCTCTAGCTTTGCCTTGATTGCTGCGGTCTTAGTGTTCTTTTCTGGTGAGTTGGGACCGCATCGGGGCAAGACGCCGCCGTTCAACTGGCGCTTTCTGATTGAGGTGCTGCGCGAACGCGGCACGCGCTTGGCGAACATTGGTTACTTTGGGCATATGTGGGAACTGTATGCCATGTGGACGTGGATCCCCGTGTTTCTTACCGCGGCCTATGGTGACGGCGCTTTCGGGATGTCTGCCACGCAAGCGGCATCGGTCGTCGCGTTTTCGACGATTGCAATAGGTGGCGTGGGCAGCTTTATCGCTGGAAAATTGGCCGATCAATATGGACGGACGACCATTACGAGTATTAGCTTGGTCGTCAGCGGGGTGATCTCAGTGGGCATTGGGTTGGCGTTTGAATATCCGCTCTTGGTCACAATCCTCGCGCTGATCTGGGGCTTTTTCATCGTTGCCGACTCAGCGCAGTTCAGTGCTGCCGTCAGTGAACTGGCAGATACGCGCTACATGGGCACGGCGCTGACGCTGCAAACCGCACTTGGGTTTTTGCTGACTCTGATTTCTATTCGCCTCACGCCGGTGTTGGCAGACCTCGTCACGTGGCGCTGGGCGTTTGCGTTTTTGGTGCTGGGGCCAATTGTGGGGACTTGGGCGATGCAGACGCTGCGCAGGAGTGACCTGGCGGTGAAATTGGCGGGCGGGAGAAAATAATTAATTGCTAAACGGGTAACTGTTGAATGGTTAATGGGGTGACGGGCAGAGCAGCCGCCATTAACAATTAATCGTTATCAATTTAGCAGTTAATTATTCTGCTTGACTTAGCTAAGTGTGTTAGCTAATATCTAGCTATGATTGTTTCCATTCACGAAGCGAAGAGTCAGCTTTCAAAACTTATCCAAGCGGTGTTAGAAGGCGAAGAAGTGATTATTGCAAAGGGTAAAAAACCGATTGCGCAGCTTGTTCCGGTGCAGGCGCAGCCAGACCGCGTTTTGGGGTTGGGTGAAGGTAAAGCTTTTTACATGGCAGAGGACTTTGATGCGCCGTTAGACGACTT
>JAHDIM010000087.1:0-2343 GCA_020630805.1 Anaerolineales bacterium | reverse complement strand
CGCGCGTCTTTCTTTTCTATATACCCCAATAAACGCCGCGAACAGCGCTATCCCAACGCCGATATTGAGCCCGAGATGGAACCGGCGCATGCCGTTGAATATCGGTTCAATTGTAATTTCGTGCACGCCTTCCGGTAGTTCAATGCCAATTAGGCCGACGCCGGTTTGGAAGAAGTCGGTTGGTTCGCCATCAATACTGATGATTAGATTTTGGAAGTAAGACTGCGATAGCTGGACATACATTGGCGCTGACGCGTCTAGCACAATCCGATAGTCGTCAAAATCGATGTCATGGGCTTGGACGGACAAGGTCTCTTGTGCAGAGTCGGCACATAACGTTCCGCTCGGCACCATGGCTGGTAGCGTCTGCGCGATATTGCGACTTACATCGACGTTATAGTCTGCGAGCGTTGCCATTGACAGTTTAGAGTCAGTCAGTGACGTTATTTCACAACTCCCCATCGCTGGCGAATGTTCGTCAATCGAGACGACCTGATGCACCGTGTGGCGTTCATCAAAACTGCGGTCGGTGAAAATGAAATGTCCAATGTCAAACAAGTACGCGATTTTCAGAACATCTGCGTCTTGCATCCCTTCCGGATTTTCACTCACCTGACGGTCTAAATACTGAATATACAGTTGATTGGGCAAGGCTTCTTCGATGTGTGAATTCATGCCGCCTAGCCCTGTAAAGCGGGTGACTTCTAAGCCTGCCAAAATGTTTTCAGTGACATAAACGCGTTCATGGTTTTTCGTTCGCTCTCTAACCGTTGCATAGTTTGAGATGGTGTCAATCTTGATGCCGTCCCACTCTTTGGGATACATGTGATCAAAACGGGTGGTTTGCGCAATCCCCTCAGCCGCCAGAAACATGCCGCATAACAGCACCACCGAAGAAATTGCAATGCTTGCGCGTCTTTTATTCAGGCCCTGACCAATATATACGATCCCAAACGCGGCCAGAATGACCATGAATGGCTCAAAAATGAACACATACCGCCCAACTTGCTTGATGGAATAGATCAGGTGTCCACCTGGGATGAGATCAATCAGCGCGTTATAAAAGGGTAAGTAGGTTGGGCCTAAGGTCAAGGTGACGCCAATTAGAAACCAAAGGGCGACTCCAATGTGCTTCCAGCGCTTCTGTTGAACGAGTGCAATGCACCCGACAATCGCGAGGATAAAGACACCCGCGTTGATGTACCCGCCAGAGTACGGCGACGTCTTGCCAGTTGCAACCCCATATGGCGTAAATAGCTCGCGCAGTGTCGCGAGGTGCGTAAAGCTCAAGTGACTTTGATTCTCGCCAATCCAGCGCGAAATCCCGACTAGATCGCCTTCTAGCAAGATTGGGATGACCTTATACGTGCCGCCTAAGAACCCAACAGCGTGGATCCCAATGAGTAACAAGATGTTTTGGACAACGGGGCGCGTGTTGTCTTCACCCACATTCAGTCGGATGAGCCCGTAGGAAAAACTCATCAAGAGAATCCAAGACGCGTACAAAGGATGCGCCCAGAACTGCGTTGCCAGCAGCAATGCCAACAGCGGAATAGTCGAGGTGACCCGCTTCGCTAGGCGTTCGTGCAACACCAAAATGACGGGGATTGAAATCCAATTGATGGCCTGCGTGTAGCCAGCGATCCCGACATACTGGTAATAGTGATAAAACCCAGTCGCCCAGATGAGGACCCCGAATAGGGCTGCATCATTGCGTTGGATGAGGTGCTTACAACAGGTGAAGATGGCAAAGGTCATCAGAAGATGAACCACTATCAAAAATAGTTTGACGCTTTGAAACGGGTCAACAATAAAATTCAATAGGCCGATGAGGTAATAGGTAATCGAGAAATGGAATTGGCTCCAAGGTGTGCCAAACCCGACGTAGTTGTTCCAATAGGGAAAGACAATGCCTTCCGTCAGCGCCAGTTTATAGGCCCAAGAGTTGTGGGTATTCCCCAAGCCATCCCCAATCACGGCTGGGGTTGCAGACCGCAACAGATAGCTCCGACCCAGCACGGTCAGCGTAATTAAGAAGGCATAGCCTTGCCAGCGCATCTGTTGCAGCGGCTTCAGGACATATTTAGAGAATACCTGCGTGCGAATTTCCAACCAACTCAACAGCAACAGCAGAGCGATGACCGTGACTAAGATCAGATAGCGGCCTCTGAATACCCACCACAGCCAGTGATCTTGCGGTGGATAGGTCAGAATCAAGGGATAGCGGACGATGTGGCTTGCAATGAAACGCATGTAGCCTAAACAGGCCAACAGTAGCGCAAGAATGCCAAACAGAATCTGCTGGGGATATTGTTTGATAAAAGAATCAACTTTGGAAATCAT
>JAHDIM010000086.1 GCA_020630805.1 Anaerolineales bacterium | reverse complement strand
CACTGTACTTTAGTCCATAAAAAATTTCGATAAAAAGCTTGTTTGTGCTCCGTTAGAGTTTCCTATCAATAGTTACCCACTCGGTGCTGTGCGAATGAGTTTTGCAACCGCAATGACACGGTCTGAATAATTGCCTGCCCCAGAATTCCAATTTGTGCATGTGATAAGCAGGGCGTAGGAGCCATCATTTACATATAACTTTTCTACCGCGCCGGGATGCACAATTTCCTTCTCTTGAATTTGATACACGTAATCGGTGCCTTGCCAGCGATAGACAAACTCTGTACCAGCAGGAACGCTGCGCAGGTTGTAGAACGGTCCGTGTGACCCGTCATAGTCTGTGACATGGGCGGCAAATACCATGGCGAATTCATCATTAGGTTGTACGCCGGTCGTTGGCAGCCAGCCAATACGATGGCCTAAATTCAACAAATCCCACTCATTGTTGCGGAGCGGTGTCGAGACGACATATTGGTTCACGCCAATGGAAGGAATCATCAATTGCCCCGGAATAAACGGCTTTGGTGTTGGCGTGGGAGCATAAGTTGGGGCGACTTGGACTTGCGCTGCTTGCGATTGGTTGGTCGTGCCTTGTTGTGTGTTTGACCGTGGCTGTTGATTAACACCTGAACTAGTAGGTGTTGCTGTAGGCGGCAGGCTGATTGGTGTTGGGGGCGGCGTTGATGTCGCGGTTGGCGTTGGCAACTCAGGATTGTTGGCAGACAGTGAACTCTGTTGCTCTATTGCACCTTCTTCCGATGCGTAGCTTGAAAGTGGACTGCCACCTTCAATGCTATTTTCCACAGCACCTAATTCAATTGCATAGGTTTGTTCGCGGCGGGCTGCTAGCACTTCAGCATCGGGATCAACATTTCCAGCAGCAGTGATGGGGAAGGGCGTAATTGGAAGCTCTATAACATTGGTAACAGGCGTCGGCTGATGGCGAATTGCAAAGGCGTCCTGATAATGCAATCCCACAACAGCGAGCACTCCCAAACCAAACACCATACAACTCATTAACGAGAGGATCGCGAGTGTTGCCGGCAATAAGTAGCGGCTTGAATTCATATAAATATTTAAAAAGAGTGACATCGAAATTTTCGATGCAAATAAAAGGCTGGATCAGAAAAAAACAAAAATTGATCCAGATATTTTTTCAAACAAACCAAATTTATCGGATGACTGGAGTAGTGTCGATAAAAGATCAGTATTAGATTGGTTTGAAGTTGCTCGAAATGGTTAATCTGGCAAACCAAAGACTGGAATCAAAAAAGCTCGAGCGTGTGCCCGAGCTTTTTCGTACAAAGTCATTTATTTAGCTAGTTGGCGTTGTCCGGACGAGCTTGGCATAGGCCAAGACGCGATCAGAGTAGTTGCCAGCGCCAGAATTCCAGTTTGTACACGTGATCAGCATCGCATAGGTGCCGTCGTTTATATAAAGCTTTTCAACTGCGCTAGGGTGCACAATTTCTTTTTGCAAGATTTGGTACGTGTAGTCCGTTCCTTGCCAACGATAGATGAATTCCGTTCCGGCTGGCAGGTCGCGCAATTCATAGAATGGACCGCGGACACCGTCATAGTCCGTAACGTGGGCTGCAAACACCATGGCAAAGTCATCATTCGGATGTACTCCAGTGGTCGGTAACCAGCCAATGCGCTTGCCAAGATTCAATAAGTCCCACTGATTGTTATAGAGCGGTGTTGAGACGACGTATTGATTGAGCCCGAGTGATGGAATAATCAATTGCCCTGGAATGAACACCTTTGGCGTAGGAGTTGGGTAGGGCGTTGGCGTGGGGAATGGAGTCGGTGTGGCTTGCGGCTCACTAAATTGCGGCTGTGCAGTGGGCGCAATAATAAAATCATCTGCACTTACGGTTGGCTCTGGCATTGCCGCGAGCACGCTTTGCACTTCAGTTGTGTCTGCAATGTCCACGCCTGCAAATCCGCCATTATCTGTGCCTGTATTGGGGATGGCGCCCGTGTCGTTCCCAACAGCGTCTGGCGCTGGTGGCGCATATTCAAGCTGCTGGCTCGGGTTTTCACTCGTTTGCCCAGTTGCTTCACTGTTGATAAAGCCCCACAGCCCCCAAGCAACACCAATCACCATAATGCCAAGCGCGGCGATTACCGTCAGCACAGTGATGGCCTGATACACATATTGCAACATGGCGTGTTGCATGGACTTAGGCTTTTCTTGCATCCGTAATCTGCTGGCGGCAAACCACAGTAGTCCCAGACTGCCGGTCATGACAATCATGAGCAAGCAAAGAATGGGTAATGTATAACTCGTCATCATAAATAAACTGTTGTGCTCATAAAGAGAGCAACATAAAAATCTCAACTATAGGATATTGCACTTCTGGTTGGACTGGCGTTAGGTTTCATAAAGGATTTGTTGAGATTGTTTTCGTGCTTACAAAAAGCCCGGTAAATAAAAACAAGCCCGGGAAGTCGGGCTTGCTTTTAGTATTGATGTAGAGTTTTTCTGGATTAGGTAGACCGCTTTAGCTGTTGTCCTAAGTAGAGTAGGCTACAACCTGTGACGAAAAGCAGGGCGCTTATCCAGCCAAACTGCATTACGCTTTCGATCAATCCTATTCCTGAACTTAGTGCTAATGTTGTCATACCTATTTCTGTTTACTCTTACAGTGCTAAGAAATTTTGCTGAGGGAGAGCTTGGTGGAAAAGTCTCCCTCAAATTTCTAAATTTAGTTCGTGTTCGTTGAAGGTGCTGGAACTTGTTCAACCAGAGTTGCTTCTGCCAACACACGTTCTGAGTAAGCTTCCAAGCTTGGATCCCAAGTGGTGCAGGTGACCAAGATCAGTTTGCTACCATCTTCGACATACAAGTCGCGGACTGCATCTGGAGAGACAACGCGCTTAGCACCCATTTCATAGATGTAGTCTACGCCGTCCCAGCGGTAGGTGAAGCGTGACCCTGGTGCCATGGTTGCCAACTTGTGGAACGGGCCGGTTTCGCTGGCTGTCAATGTGACATGAGCAGCCAAGACCATTGCGAAGTCATCGTTTGGCTTGGCGCCGGTGCTAGCCAACCAACCAATGTTGTGGTCTAGACCTTCCAAGTCCCATTCGCCGTTAGTGATTGGAACAGTTACAACTGAGCGTTCCAAGTCAAGATCAGGAATAATCAATTCTGGTGGAGCTGCTGAGGCTAAATCGCCTTGGCCGTGGCCACCCAATTCAAGAGAAAATGCTGAGTAATTGTCGCTAACTGAGTTGTCTGCGACAACGTTACCTTGTTCGTCGCGAACCACTACGCTTGGTGCTGCAACAGCTTCGCTTTCAGATGCACCAGCTGCGGTGTTCAATTCGTCACCACTCACTGCGATAGGAGCATCTTGGATGCCTGCGCCAGCTAGCGTTGCATTACTTGATGAACTCATTACGCTCCAGCCGCCAAGTCCAAACATGGACAGGGCAACTGCGAACATAATTGCTGCCATCAGCACACCGCGTTTGCGGGTGTCTTCGTCTTGTTCATTTTGATATTGTTTGAAGTGGCGGAACCCGAAGAGAGCTAAAGCCAAACCAACAATGAGGGCGACTGCGCCCAATACCAATAAAGAGTTACCTTCGCCTTCTGCGCTGTTTGCTGCAAAAGTGATATTCAGTGGAAGGGTTGCTGCAATGCTTGCTATTGCTGCGGCATTGAACAGCTTGGAGATGCGTGCGTATTTCATTTTGTTACCTCTACAAATCAATACCGTTGAGTGATACCTACATACTCAAACGTTTATCTACACACCCAGATTATCAAGCCCGGGATTTGGAGCGATATAGAATTAATTGAGATTTGATTGTTAATAATTTGCGGACGGTATGAAGAAAGTTAACTTTTAGAAATATAGACTTTCTGCGTGGGTATGCGCGAGGTAACGCGTAGGGTAAGGATTATTTGCCGAGCGAAGACGTCAGCAGTGGCTCAATATTTTCCCAGCGCGGCAGCAATACCGAGGCGCCACCACTGGTCGTGAAGGGTTGTACCATGTCTCCTTCTATAACAGTTCGGTTGAGGCCATTGCTTGCGACTTTATATATGAAGGGGACGCAGCGCACTGCAAAGAGCGGGGAAATATTGTGGTCAACGTTAGACTGAATTGCATTGAGAATAGCCGGCACACGGAACACGACAAGTGGAGACGCTAGCTTAGCAAAAAGTCCGTCAATCACCTGCTGCTGGCGGGCAGCGCGCACAAAATCGCTGGAGCCATGTCGAATGCGTGCGTACTTGAGCGCACGGTCGCCGTCTAATGTGTAAGTACCGGGATCAAATTGAACAACTTCGGTTTGGTAGTCATCCGTGGGGTAGGCGTAATCAATAATTTGGTTCTCGACCGTCACCTCCACCCCGCCCACAGCATCAATTAATGCAATAAAAGCTTCAAAATCGATGCGGATGTAGTTGTCAACCGGAATGCCAAAATTGTGCGCCACCGTTTCCATTGCTTTTGCTGGGCCGGTGCCCACTTCAGCGCCTTCGGCAAAAATATGGGCTGTATTGATTCGGTTCTCACCAATGCCGGGGATTGTGACCCATAAGTCTCGCGGAATAGAAACCAGCGCGGGGTTATCTTGCTGTTGATCCAGATGCATCAAGATCATGGTGTCTGTCCGAGCGACAGTTGATTCGCCCGGGCGTCGATCTAGACCCAAAATGAGGATGTTGGTATTACGAATTGGGAAGACCCAGTTCAGTAATACAATGAAAAGCGCAATTGCAAAGAAGCCGCCAAGTAGGCCCAGCGAATAGAGCCATGCGACTTGTAAACAGCCTGGCCTGCGGTATTGTTTTTGAGGGCGTTTGCTTGACGAGAATTGCATTTGGCGTCTATACTTTTTCAGTTAGGCTAAGCATGAAGTCTAACATAGACAGATCTAAATGTTTCAGAACTTAACGAGTCGACTTACTGGCGTTTTTGATGATATTTCACGCCAAAGCACGCTGTCCGAAGCGGATGTAGATGCAGCTTTGCGCGAAATTCGTCTTGCCCTTTTAGAAGCAGACGTTCATTTTAAAGTCGCGAAGAAATTTTTGAAACGGGTTCGCACCCGCGCAGTTGGAACGGAAGTATCCAAAGCGTTGAACCCAGGTCAACAAGTCGTCAAAATTGTAAACGAGGAGCTTGTTGAAACGCTTGGTACTGCTGAGCGTCTCAACTTGTCTGGGCAACCACCACGTGTCATCATGTTGGTAGGTCTGCAAGGGGCTGGTAAGACTACAATGTCTGCCAAACTTGCAGCACGTTTACGCAAGCAAGGTCAAAAACCGTTGCTTGTCGCAGCCGATCCTTATCGCCCGGCAGCGGCAGACCAACTCGAGACATTGGGTGAGCAAATTGATGTGCCCGTGTTCCGTGGTCCTGAATTGCCGCCAATCTTGGCTGACAATGCAGTCAAGCATGCGCGCTCGCTGGGGTTGGATGTTGTCATTCTTGACACGGCCGGTCGTTTGCAAATTGACGAATCGATGATGCAAGAAGTTGCATCTATCAAAGAGAAGACCCAACCGAATGAAGTCTTGCTTGTTGCAGATGCAATGACGGGGCAGGAAGCGGTTGAAATTGCGACAGGTTTTAATGACGCTGTTGGCATTACTGGTCTGGTCTTAACAAAAGTTGACGGTGACTCGCGCGGTGGGGCGGCAATCTCCATGCGTGAAGTTACGGGTGTGCCAATCAAGTTCTTGGGGACAAGTGAAAAACTTGATGGCTTAGAAGTCTTTACGCCTGAACGGCTTGCCAATCGGATCCTCGGACTTGGTGATGTTGTTGGGCTTATTGAAAAAGCTGAAGAAGCCTTTGACGAAAAACAAGCTGCAGAGCTTGAGCAGAAGCTTCGCACAGCGCAATTTGATCTGGAAGATTTTCTTGAACAGTTACGCCAGATCAAGAAAATGGGGTCGGTTACCTCCTTATTGGGGATGGTGCCGGGCCTGAATCGGGCGGCGCAAGAGCTAGACGAAGAAGAAGTTGACCGTCAGTTCCGCCGGACAGAAGCAATTATTACGTCAATGACCCGACATGAACGTCAAAACCCGAAGGTGATGAACGCCAGTCGGAAACGTCGTGTCGCGGCTGGGTCAGGGACGTCTGTGCAAGAAGTCAACCGGTTGTTGAAGCAGTTCCGTAACATGCAAGACATGATGAAACGCATGGCGCGGGGCGGCAGAAAAGGAAAACGAGCTGCCATGGATATGTTCGGTGGCGGCTTTGGCTAAATAAATACAAAATCTCAAAATAGGAAAAATTCCATGCTTCGTATTCGTTTGCGCCGTGTCGGTGCGAAAAAGAACCCTTCATACCGCATTGTTGTGGCAGATGCTAAGTCACCACGCAATGGTCGTTTCGTTGAAAACATCGGAACTTATAATCCGCATGCAGATTCAGCAGCAGCTGTGAATGTTAAGGAAGACCGCGCTTTTTACTGGTTAGGCGTTGGGGCTCAACCAACTGACTCTGTTGCACGCCTCTTCAAGGCTAGTGGTACAGCAGAACGCTTTGAAGCCATCAAGAGTGGTCGTCCAGTCGTTGAAGAAGCAGCCGAAGAAGCTGCTGACGCATAAATAGACGATGCAAGATTTTGTTGAATATTTAGCAAAGTCGCTCGTGTCTGAGCCAGATAGCGTCGAAGTCAAAGTTGACGAAGACCCAGGCCGACATGTCCGTCTCGAACTGTACGTTGCCGATGACGACACCGGTCGGATTATTGGCAAGCAAGGCCGTGTTGCAAATTCCATTCGGACGCTTCTGCGTGCGATGGCTGCACGAGACGGTGTGCGCGTAACGCTCAATATCCAATAGCTACGAGGACAGTCTCAGTTTGAATAGCACAATCCCTGGCTCAGATGATTCATTATCTGGGCCAGATTTGTTTCTGATCGGAAAGATCACAAAACCGCATGGCCTCAATGGAGAGGTGACGCTCTATTTTTCGTCCCCGCATCCAGTGTCGTTAGATGGTGTGAGTACGTTGTACTTTGGACGTCGCAAGTCGCCGAAGACGCTGCGAAGTTGGCGCATTCATCAGAATCGCAGTTTGCTTTTGCTTGACGGTGTGCGCTATCGTGACCAGGCTGAAGCGTTACGCGGCGCGGATGTTTATGTAGATCGCAATGAACTTGGCGACCTAGAGGACGATGAATTCTATATTCGTGATCTCATTGGGGCAGAGGTTGTCTTGGAAGACAATAGCCAATTTGGACATCTGAAAGACGTTATCTATACTGGCGCCAATGATGTATACGTCATTGCACGCGCTGAAAAAGATGACGTTCTGCTGCCGGCTATCCATCAAGTTATCAAAGCAATTGACCTTGATTCCAACAAAATAACAGTGGCGCTGATGCCAGGATTATTGCCTGAAGAGTAAGATTTTCTCGGAGCTAGCGCTCCAAAGTGCGTTGACACTCACTTTCTGTATGTGATATTCTCTGCGCGGCTTGTGAAAGTGTGGCGGTAGGAGTACAGGTGTAACAACGCTTTCCAAAATTTGCTGTGAATAACAAACTGGGCCGTTAAGCGGCCTGTTTTTTTTCCTATATTAAATGCAATCCTCAGCAAAATATTGGTTAGGCTTCAACATAACAAAAGGTCTTGGCCCCGCACGTATTCGGGCGTTGATTGATCATTTTGGTGACCCGCAACGGATTTGGCAGGCAACAGAGCCTGAACTTATTCAAGTTGGCTTAGACAAACGTTCTCGTAAATCACTGCTGGCTGTCCGCGACACTGTCGACTTAGACCTCGTCTTACAGCGTGTTCAAGATCTAAATGTAACGCTCTATCACTGGCAGCAAACAGAATATCCAGTCCGTTTGCGTGACGTCATTGACAGTCCGCCACTCTTGTATTCGCGTGGCGAGATTGTTGAGGATGATCAATGGGCCGTTGCGCTAGTCGGCACTCGGAACCCAACACGGTATGGTCGTGATGTGGCGCGCGAACTAGCGTCTGAGCTAGCCCGCAACGGCGTTACGATTGTTAGTGGTTTAGCGCGTGGTATTGACACGGTGGCACATCAGGCTGCATTAGACGTTGGCGGACGGACGCTGGCTGTTATGGGCTGTGGTGTTGATGTCATTTATCCGCCAGAAAATCGTAAGCTAGCATCAGCCATTGTAGAGCAGGGGGGCGTCATCAGTGACTATCCGCTCGGGACAAAGCCAGATGCGCGGAATTTCCCACCTCGTAATCGGATTATCAGTGGGCTGTCATTGGCGACAGTAGTCATTGAAGCCGGTGCTCGGAGCGGTGCACTGATTACCGCAGACTTTGCTGCAGAGCATGGCCGTGACGTATTTGCGGTGCCTGGTTCTATTTATAGTAAGCAGAGTGCAGGGCCAAATCGACTGATCCGCGCTGGTGCTACACCAGTGTTGTCTGTCGATGACATCTTAAATGAACTGGATTTGCGGGTTGCAACTGAACATAAAGCGGCGCGCGAAAAGTTACCAACAACTGAGATCGAAAAGGTACTCATTGAGTGCTTGCGTGCTGAACCATTGCATGCAGATGAATTAAGCATATTGGCGGGCATGCCAATTGCAGAGACAACCAGCACCTTGACAATGCTGGAGTTAAAAGGATATGTTCGTAATCTAGGTGGGATGCAGTACGAACTAGTCCACAAACTCTAATTTCAATTTTTGAAAGTAGTAATATGAGCAAAAATCCTATTTACGCGGTCATTATGGCCGGTGGCACAGGCACACGATTGTGGCCATTGTCACGTCAAAAAACGCCAAAGCAGACGCTTGCAGTGAATTCTGAACGTAGTTTGTTTCAATTGGCGGTGGATCGTGTTCGCCCTATTTTGCCTGTAGATCAAATCCTAGTGATTACAGCAAGCAAAATGGCTAGCATCCTAGCTGAACAAGTTCCTGAGATCCCATCTGAAAATTATGTCATTGAGCCAGAAGGTCGTGGCACTGCACCTGTGATTGCACTTGGGGCTGCGGTTGCGCAGCACATGGCAGGAGGCCAACCTGCGACCATCATTTGTCTGGCAGCAGACCATTACATTGAAGACATCGCTGGGTTTCAACAAGCACTGAAGGCGGCAGTTGAAGTCGCGGAACGTGGTTCAATTGTGACGCTTGGCATTCAACCTACGCACGCCGCAACCGGCTTTGGGTATATTGAATCTGGCGCAGAACTGGAAGCTGCACAAGGGCAACGCGTTCTAGAAACAGTAAAGTTCAAAGAAAAGCCATCTATGGATGTTGCCAAAGAACTCGTTGCCGATGGTAAACACTTCTGGAATTCTGGGATGTTCATCTGGACGACAGATCGTGTTGAGACAGAGTTTGCAACACAATTACCTGAGACAGCTGCCCTCGTTGATAAGGTGCGTCCAGTGATTGGGACGGATCAGATGTATCCGGTTCTGAACGAACTTTGGCCTAATTGCCCATCAGAAACCATTGACTATGGCATTATGGAAGGGGCGAGTGATATTGCTGTAATTCCAATTAGTGTCGGCTGGAATGATGTTGGCAGTTGGTCAGCAATATTGGATGTGATGGATGTTAATGAAGAAGGGAATGTCGTTCGAGAGGGCGATCACGTTTCGATCGACTCCTCAGGCACATTGGTACAATCCAAAAAGCTGGTTGCGACCATTGGGGTGGACGACCTCATTATCATTGATACCGATGATGCACTACTAATTTGTGCCAAAGACAAAGCACAAGATGTCAAAAAAGTGGTCAATTACTTGAAGGCAAACAAGCGATCTGACTTACTCTAAAATTGACCATATAAATGTGGTCAACACTTACTACCAAGCGAGATAAATGGAAGCATATTGCGTAAGCTGCAAAGACAAGCGTGAAATTACAGAGGCAGAACCGACGTTTACAAAACAAGCGGTGCCTGCAACACGCGGGAAATGTGGCGTTTGTGGAACCAAATTGTTCCGAATGGGACGAACACCGGCACACGACGGGCTTACCCCGCCGGAAGTCGTTTCTAAAAAATCTAAAAAAGCTGCCCCGCGTCGTAGCGGTAATTTGGTGATTGTTGAATCACCAGCTAAGGCCAAGACCATTGGGCGCTACCTTGGGAAAGGTTATAAAGTCAAAGCATCAATGGGTCACGTCCGTGACTTGTTACGCTCGCAGCTTTCCGTTGATGTTGATAACAACTATCAGCCGAAATATCGTGTGCCGAATGAGCGTCGTGACACAATCAAGGAACTGAAAGCTGATGTCGCGCGTGCAAAGCAAGTTTACTTGGCAACTGACCTTGACCGTGAAGGGGAGGCAATCGCTTGGCACTTGATGGAAGCGACAGAGCTAGAGCCGGAACGCGCAAAGCGGGTCAAGTTTGACGAAATTACGCCAGATGCCATCAAAGCGGCGTTTGAAAAATCGACTGATCTCGACATGAACTTGGTCAATGCCCAACAAGCCCGTCGCATTTTAGATCGGCTAGTGGGGTATTCGCTGAGCCCGTTATTGTGGGCCAAAGTTCGTGGTCGTCTCTCTGCTGGGCGTGTGCAATCGGTTGCTGTGCGCTTGATTGTTGAGCGCGAACGCGAAATTGACAATTTCAACCCAGTTGAATACTGGTCACTAGCTGCAATGCTAGACAAACTGCCAGAAGCCGGTAAATTCAAGCCGTTTTTGGCGCGGTTGCGTCGCGTTGGTGACAAGCGTGTGGGTCTCGAAAAAGATGTGCCTCTCAGCTCAGAAACTGAGGTCAAGCCAATTTTGGCCGATCTTGAAAATGCGAGCTGGAAAGTTGACAAGGTCAAGCGTGGCGAACGTCAACGTCGACCGTCAGCGCCGTTCACCACGAGTACTTTGCAACAGGAAGCGTCTCGTAAATTGAACTTTACGACTCGCCGTACCATGGCAATTGCCCAACAGCTCTATGAAGGGATTGATGTTGGCACGGGCGAACCTGTTGGGTTGATTACGTATATGCGTACAGACAGTGTCAGCATTAGTAAACAGGCGCAAGGCGAAGCGAAAGACTATGTGGTCAAGCGGTTTGGCAAAGGATTTGTGCCGGAAACGCCACCAACCTACAAGACCAAGGCTAAATCTGCGCAAGAAGCGCACGAAGCCATTCGTCCAACGTCCGTGTTGCGTGACCCTGCTGCCATTAAGGAACATCTTTCACGGGACCAGTTCCGTTTGTATCAACTGGTTTGGCAACGGTTCTTGGCGAGCCAAATGTCAAATGCAGTCTATGACACGTTACAAGTGGATGTTTTGGCAAGTAGCAAAGAAGACTACACGTTCCGTGCCAGTGGGTCGCATATCAAGTTCCAAGGGTTCTTGATTGTCTATGAAGAAGCTGTGGACGAAGATGCCAAGAAGGTAGATGATGATGCAGACACTGGCGCTATTCCGCCACTCGATGAGCAAGAAAAACTCGCGCTCAACAAATTGATGCCGGAACAGCACTTCACACAGCCACCACCGCGCTACACGGAAGCATCTCTTGTGCGGGCGTTGGAAGAATACGGCATTGGTCGTCCATCAACTTATGCGCCAATTATCTCGACTGTTCAAAATCGTGGGTATGTGACACGCGAAGACAAACGGTTGTACCCAACTGAAACGGGCACAGTGGTGAACGATCTACTTGTTGATCACTTTGCCAACATTGTTGACCTTGGGTTTACCGCCAATATGGAAGGTGAATTGGACAAGGTTGCCTCTGGCCAACGCGAATGGCAACCGCTCATCCATGAGTTCTATAAGCCTTTCTCAACGCAAATTGAAGTTGCGCGCGAGAAGATGCCTAAAGTGTCGGCCGAGCCAGAAAAGATTGGGCGTGACTGTCCAAAGTGTGGACACGACTTGATCATGCGCTACGGACGCTATGGCAAATTCATTGGCTGTTCAGACTTTCCGAATTGTCGCCATATTGAGCCTTGGCTTGAAAAGATTGGCGTCAATTGTCCAAACTGCAAAGGCGAGATTGTAGAGCGTCGAACTAAGAAGAATCGTGTCTTCTATGGCTGTGCAAACTATCCTGAGTGTGAATGGAATTCTTGGAAGAAGCCGCTTGTCAAGCCATGTCCAAACTGTAGCGGAATGCTAATCATTCGTAATCAGCAAGAAGCTCAGTGCCAGTCTTGTGAAAATCGGTACCCTTTAGCACAGCTAAATCTCGAAAAAACAGCATAAAACTAAGGTCTAACCTCTAACGTAAAGTTGGGGGTTAGTTTGATTTACAACAAATTGTTGCGAATTTGACCTAAACCAGTATTATTATGAAGAGTCGCACGCCAAGATTTGGGACAACGCGTTGTGGTCTTTATCTTGCAACACTGTCTAATCCAAGAAACAATTATTATTTAGCAGGAAAAACACTGTTCTGCTAAGGCATACGATGGAGTAACTTGTCCACCTGAGGAAATATTATGGAGCAATTAAGATCCTTTATGGAAAGCAAATTTGGTTTGGCACCAGCGTTGGCTGGAACCATTCTGGGCGTAATTTTAGGTCTTGTCATTGGCTGGGGCATTTGGCCAGTTCAATGGGTTGACGCTGGTCCAGAACATTTGCGTTCTGATTTCCAATCTGACTGGGTTCGATTTTCTGTAGACGATTATCAGAAAACAGGTGACAGCGAGTTATTGGCGAAGCGCATTGGTCGTTTTGGTGAAGACTCAGAAGCAGTGTTTGCTGCGGCAGGTGAAGGGTTGGACGCAGACATGAAAGGTCAACTCGATAGCGCAGTGGCAAACGTCAATTCTACGCTTGAATCGGCTGGCGCGATGGCTGAAGACGCAGTTGAAGGCGCTGCCGCCGCTGGCGAAGGAATGCTCAATCGCTTGCGCTTGCCACTGTTCATCTGTGGTTTGCTCACTTTCTTAGGCTTGTTAGGGCTTGGAGCCTGGTTCCTAATTACGTCAAACCGCCGTCGCGGGTCTCGGCGCTCGGTTTCAATGCCAGACATCTTCCCTGACGATAATGAGACTGAGGCATTCGAAGCTGACATTGCTGCTGACCCTGGCTTTGACTTGCCAGATGCGCCAATTACGGATGTCGCGTCAGATGCTTATACTGCACCACTCGGTGGTGACGTAGCATCTTTACCAGTGGGTGCAGCGGGCCAAGATGTCAAGCAGTTTATGACTACATATATGCTCGGTGACGATCTGTATGACGACTCATTCACAATTGACGATGCAACTGGTGATTTCTTAGGTGAATGTGGCGTTGGGATCTCCGAAACCGTTGGCGTTGGCGAACCAAAGAAAGTTTCTGCTTTCGAAGTGTGGTTGTTTGATAAGAACGATATTCGCACTGTGACAAAGGTTGTCATGAGCGAACATGCATACCTTGACGAAGGCTTGAAATCAAAGCTTTCTGCTAAAGGCGAACCTGTGCTGGCCCAGCCTGGTGAAACGATCATGCTGGAAACTGCAACGCTCCAAATTGCAGCCCGCATTGTAGAAATGGATTATGGTGCTGGTCCACTGCCAGATAACTCTTACTTTGATCGTATGACAGTTGAATTGTCGGCGTGGAAGAAAGATGGTGGCGATCCAGTCGCGTAATTCCATCACAACGAGATAAGACTTAAAAAGACCGATCAGTGCATGATCGGTCTTTTTGTTTAAGATCCTCATCCGCAGTATTTCATCCCGGCCCTAACAAAACAAACAGATTTATAGCCTTGGAGCACTGTATTGCCCAGCAAATTTACCATTCACACCCGATGTCTTTGGATCTCACGCCATAAACTTTTGGCAGATCCAGCGCTCCTGCGCCAACAGATAATGG
>JAHDIM010000085.1 GCA_020630805.1 Anaerolineales bacterium | reverse complement strand
TCGTTGATCGATTCTTCTTTGGCCGGACCAATGAAGCCACAAGTATTTACAATGAGGAATTGGGCGTCATCTGGATGACCAACGCCGCCAATACCAGCGCGTTCCATCAATTGGGCCATACTTTCACTATCGACGGTATTTTTTGAACAGCCAAGTGAAAGTAGGAAGTAATTATCTTGCGCTTTTTTTAGAGTTTTTGACATATAAAAATTTCCCACTAAGGACACGAAGGGACACTAAGCATTTTGAGTAAAACTTAGTGTCCCTTCGTGAAACTTCGTGGGCAGTTTGATCTCAAGTTTTTTCTAGATGATACCATCCATTCCTATGAGGAGTAACATGAACAACTACGCTGCACAACGGGCTGCTAAGGACGACTATTTTCGCCAGTCGTCGCACTCGCCGTTGACTCAAGATCAACAAAAAAGTTTTAAACAATTACCGTACTTTGCGCCGACTGAAGCATTGGTGGTGACCGCGACAATTGAACGCTTTGAAAATCCAGATTCGATCAAAATGCAATCTAGCACCGGTAAGCTGATTGATTACATGCGCTGGGGCAAAGCAACGTTTTTCGTTGGCACTGAAGAAGTCTCTTTAGTGTTGTACTACAGCGGCAACGGGTTATTTTTGCCGTTTCGCGATGCAACCAGCGGTTCAAGTACATATGGTGCTGGCCGCTATTTAGACTTGGAGATTCCAGCCGGGGATGAGCTGATCTTAGACTTCAATTTGGCTTATAACCCTTACTGCGCCTACAACGAGCGCTGGACCTGTCCAGTGCCGCCATTTGAAAACTGGCTGACGGTTGCGATTGAAGCGGGGGAAAAGTCATTTGAGAAGTAACTGCGCCTCAATTTCATAACTTTTGCACTCACTCGCGTTACACAGGATGGAAGATTGTTAGGACTGCCCCTGAAAAAGGTTAGAAAATCTGCGATCTTTCATTTTGCATTGACGAACGCTCTATAAGCGTCCTAAAGTTAACAGCCGCTCGATGCTAAAATCAGGGGCGAGTTACGGGTATTGTGACGATAGCAAGATTGTGTCGTCAAATGTAAAGAGTGCTGAGTTTGTCTTCAGCGCAGTAAGAGAGCATTATGAAGAAATTTGTTTCAGTCATCGCGGCAGTATTTGCGATTGCCGCTGCGTTTTATTTTGCCCCAAGTGCAATTGCACAACAGGGTGGTGTGCAGGTCATTATTAATCCGGGTGCGGGTGAATGTGGGGCCGGGTCTGCTGACGGTCGTTTCCAAAATACGTTGGATCGGTTGTCGGGAACCTTGGCAATTGAAAGCGTTGAGATCAAAGAAGTTGCGACAGACATCAACTTCAACGCTTGTGTCACGATCGATGTCGTGTTCCAAGGCGGGATTGGACCGCACTCAATTGCAGTCAATGGTGTCAACATTCCATACCGTGGACCGTTCTTGAATTCACGGATTGAAGGTGAATTTGGGAAGGTCGAATTCGATGTTGTCGCACAATGCGGTAGCAACTACACCATGGATGTTTCAGTGTCTTCTACCGATGGCCAATCACAAACGCTGTCTGTGACAGAGTTCTTCCCATGTGTTGAGCCTACCATTCAAGAAATCACGGTAAACAATGGACAGCCTGCCGCAGCCGCTCCAGAACCAACTGTTGTGGTGCCGACTGCAGTGCCAACACCTGCGGTACCGGGAACAATCATTGCTTACGGCCCGCAAGGTGGCGCAATTGAATACATCCCAGGTGCGCAAAAGAAAGAGTGTGGTTACGGTTTCTTTGGTGGTGCCTATGATCCGCCGCTGTACCGCTTACGCAACTACGGTGGGACTCAATTCTTGAACCCACATATTCGCGATATCGAAATTACGCCAGAATTTGGTACCTGTCTGACCATTGCTTCAGTTATGACGGGTGGCGTGGGTCCATGGAAGATGTATATCAACGGCGCTGAAGTGCCATATCGCGGACCACATCTTATTTCACGACTAAGTGGTGAGTACGCCTACTGGGCTGTAGATTTGCGCGTGGAGTGTGGACAAACCTATAACTTAGACGTCCTGATGATCTCGTCGGTCGGTGGTGCAGCGCACCATGTGATCAACGAATTTATTCCGTGTGAAAACCGGCTGTCTGGGTTGAATTTCTAAACGTAGCTTGAAACAAAAATGCAAAGGGCTGATCTGGCAACGGGTCAGCCCTTTTTGTTTCTTTGCAGTTGAGGCAATTAGTGCCACGTCACGGCTATTTCCAGGTCAATTCTGGATTGACAAACGGCACTAACGCCAACGTGACTGCCTGTACATAGTACGCAGTCCGATCAATCGCGCCGTGGGTAAGAATGCCGATTGCGCCGTCACCTTGTTTTGAATTGTTGCGCTTGAAGATCATGTCATCGGCATGTCCTAGCTCAATTCCACTCTTGACTAACGTTGCGACTTCTTGGGGCAATGTAAAAATTGCAGTGCGGCTTTCGCCATAGTGCTCGGTAGACAAGACCGTGACCCAAGCAAAGACAATTAGCTGGTCATTTTCAATACTGCAGCCGCCTTCAATGCCGACCCAAAACGCTGCGTTGGGCACTGCTTCTCGGGCTGCGTGCATCCGATTCCGAGCACCTTGTAGTGTTTCAACGTCCGACATTGGCTGATCGCTCACGCCAGAGGGTACGGAAACGGTTTCAAATGTAAACGATTGGCCAGCGAACATAGCGGCAAAGCCTTGTTCTGCGGCAGCACGTTTGACTGGATTTTTGGAACTAATCACAACAGTTTGCATGACTATATTTTAAGCCGTGAATCATAGTTAAGATCTATTGCATAGAAAAAATCGCTACTGTTAGCCAAAACGAACGCACAGGTGTCATCCCAGACGCGAACGATTTGCACAAAAGTAATCCAGTTGGATCAGCGGCTGGGATCTCATTGATACCACAGTCGTAAAACAGAAAACTATTGCAATGAGATCCCGCCCACGCGATTTAAATTTTGACTTTATTGCTGTTCGTTCGTGTGCGGGATGACACCTGTGCGCAAGAATCGGCTGGCAGAACAGCTTAGCATGATGCCTACCCGACATGATGCATCATGTCGCTACGATTCACCGTATAATTTGGATTGAGCAACGTTATGCTGAATAAATTGGACTATACCGTTGAGCTAGAGGTCTTTAGTGGCCCGCTTGACTTACTCTTACAACTGATTGAACGCGAAGAGTTGGACATCACCAAAGTGGCCTTAGCCAAGGTGACAGACCAATATCTGGTGCGTGTGCGGGAATTGCAAGCTGAAAAGATCGACAATATTGCCGACTTTTTGGTGATTGCAGCCCGTCTGATTCTGATTAAGTCCGAAGCACTGTTGCCACGCCCTCCAGAACGCCAGCCTGAAGAGGAAGACCCTGGCGAAGAATTGGCGCGTTTGCTGCTTGCATACAAACGTTACAAAGAAGTCGCTGGCATTCTTGATGAGCGCCAAAGTGCCGGTCTGCGCACATATTTGCGTATGGCAACGCCACCAAAGCCGGATCCAAAAACCGACTTAACTGGCATAACACCAGACCACCTTTGGCAAGCTGTGGCCCGTCTCATGGAATTGCTTCCGGCAGATGCCCCACCCGTTTCAAATATCATTCGTCGCCCACGGGTGCGTGTGAAAGATAAGATGAAACTGATCCGCGATGTGCTTAAAGAGGACAACGGCAGAGCAAGCTTCTTTGAATTACTAAAACCGGCAAAATCGCGCCGTGAAATTTTTGTAACGTTTTTGGCAATTTTGGAGTTAGTCAAGCAACGTTTCGTCGAAGCGAAACAAGATGTGTTGTTTGACGACATTGAAATTACGATGGTCGGGGACTGGGCGCACCGTTCTGATCTTGAAATTCGTTCAGAACTAGATGGCGATGATGACGATGAATTTGAAAACGTCGATATTGGCTTAGATAAATCGCGCTCTTAATCGCTGCGTTTTGTGACAACAACCGTCATTGTGCCGGCAGCGAGTAAAAATGCGGCACCAGCCAATAGAAGTGCAAGAGGGAGGTTCCCGCCACCATCTTCGTTGGCTGCATCGGCGTCAACTTCAACCTCTAAATTTTCTTCTGCTTGTTCTCCAATTTGTGCAACATCCATAGCAAGTGGTGTGCCTTGGACTGCTGGTGTAGCTGTGGGCAACCACGTGGGCGTTGCGCTAGGTTCTAGCGTGGGCGTCGCTGCATATAGGACGATCACATCTCCGGGCTGAACAATACTAGATTCGGTCAATCCATTCAGGCTTAGCAGGATGTCTAAGGGCACATTGTAATAGGCAGAGACTGTCCAAAGCGTTTCACCATTTTGCAACGTATGACTACTGATTTTTGTCGGTGGGGGCGGTGGAGATTGGCCCTCAGCGAGTCGGACAGTGATGACATCTCCAGGTTGGACCACGGTGTTGGCATCAAAGCTATTGAGATACAGCAGTTCATTCAGCGGCACGCCATGGATATTGGCAATTTGCCATAGCGTGTCACCGCTACGCACAGTATGTGAGAATGATGGCGTTGGCGTTGCGAGTGGCTCAGCGCTTTCGGGTAGCTTCATAATCAGCGTGTCACCCGGCTTGATGGTCGAGCTATCGGAAAGGTTGTTGTATGCAAATACGTTCGAGAGCGGCACGTCGTATCTGAGTGCCAAGGCCCAAGCCGTTTGGCCTTGTTGGACTGTGTGCACAATGGAGCCGTCTTCGCTGGCGTCTGCGACTTGAATGGGTACGACAACTAAAGGCTCTGACTGTTGTTCTTGTGGGGCAACAGAGTTTGCATTTGCTCCGGTTGTCGTTTGTTGCGTGCTGCCAACAAAGGTGCCCGGTCTGCCCACGACAAGGGCATAGTAGTTCCAGGTACCATCGGTGGCGAAGCCAATACCAGCTTCACTATGGCGTTGCGACAACATTGTGTTGAGATGCACTGGGCTGTTTTGCCACCATGTGAACCCTTCGAACGGCGTTAGCGCCGTTCCCCCAACAATATTTTCACTGACTGCACCAGCGTATCCATTGTTATTGGCTCGGTCTTGAGGCCGTGAGCCGCCACTACCAGTATGACTGATGTTGTTATTTTCGGCCATCCACTGGGCGTGTTGCTGGGCGGCAGCAGCGAGCCCCGCATTGTATGTAAATCCTGTTAGTCCATAAGTTTGGCGCAATTGATTGATCAACCCAAAGACTTCATCCTGTTGGGAAGTCGGGGCGGCTGCCAGGCTTGTCACCTGACAAAAGAGAAACAACACGCTTAATACAATGCTTAGACGGTTCATAGCGCAGCGACTTTATCAACCTTAGCTTAAAACAACAATGGCTAACCCGAGACAACAGGTTAGCCATGTTTTGAGCGTCAATTTTGCGTCAAGTAATACGTCGTTAATGCAAACGCGGGGATCCATCTGGATTTGAAAGCGATGTTTGCACAATTTTTTCCAATGACTTCAGACTCACAGGCTTACTGACATAGTCTGAAGCGCCAGCATTCAAACATAGCTCACGGTCACTGGGCATCGCCAGCGCGGTTAGCGCAATAATCGGTACACCTTGCAAGGTCTTAATTTTGCGGATTCGACGGGTTGCTTCAAGACCATCCATCCCTGGCATTTGGATATCCATTAGGATGAGATCTGGAGACAGCGAGGTGGCCAAATGCACAGCTTCGGCTCCGTCACGGGCATTGTGGACTTGATAGCCTTTGGCGTTCAGGAAGTCGCTGAACGTAATGAGGTTGAGTTCGTTGTCATCCACAATCAGCAAGCGGATTTGCTCACTATTGAATTCAGCAGTGCCTTTGGTTGCGATGGCGGCAATGAGTGGCGAGTTAGTTGATTCCTCGGCTTCTGTTGCCTGATAAGTGTCGGATTCTTTTGGAACCCAAGGCACAGTGACGGTAAACAAACTGCCTTCATCCAATTTGCTTTGGACTTTGATGTTGCCACCATGGAGTTCAACCATGTGATACACCAAAGATAAACCCAACCCTGTTCCTTCATAACGGCGTGAAAGGGCGCTGTCCAACTGGATAAATGGTTTGAATAGCTTTTCGATATTTTCTTCAGCAATTCCAATGCCAGTATCCCACACCATGAAACGGGCTTCTTCCTGTTCTGGATTAGCAACGACTTTGATGCCGATCTTGCCTTTCTCTGGCGTAAATTTGACGGCATTGTTGAGTAGATTGACCAGAATTTGCTTGAAGCGCTTGGCATCGACATCAATCGTACGTATGGCTGGGTCAATATCAACATAGACTTGTTGCTGCTTGCGTTCTGCAATGGTACGGATCATTTCTAAGCTGGCATGCACCACTTCTCGGACAAAGGTTTGGCGAATATCTAGCTTGAGATTGCCAGCACCAACCTTGGCAATGTCCAAAATGTCATTGATGAGCGACAGGAGATGCGTACCGCTATTGTCAATCATGCGCAGCGCATCTCTTTGGCGGGGATTGACATCGCCTAAGATCTGCTCAGACAACATTTCCGTATTCCCTAGAATTGCGCTCAGCGGGGTGCGCAATTCGTGGCTCATGCTGGCTAAGAATTCATCTTTTGCTTTGGCACTGCGCGCAAGCTCTGCATTCGCAGCTCTAATTTCAGCCGTTTGCTCAGTAACCTGTTGTGCCAACAGTTTTTGCTGATCAAGAAGCTGCTGCGCGTGTTGATGACGTTCGGTAACGTCGCGGAAACTCCACACCCGGCCAATTGTTTCATTGGACTGGACTTGTGGTTGGGTGAACATTTCGATTACACGTTCATTACGCAGATTCAGCGTCTCGATAAAAGTCGCTTGCGGCGCAACTTGCAGCTTTTTCAATACCGTCTTTAGGACAGCATGGTCTTCAAGCTGCGTTGCTAAGTGCGTCAGATTAAGATCAAGCGGTGAGTTGACCAGGTCATCTGGCAGTTGCCAAAGCTTGTTCAATTTGCGGTTAGCTTGAATAGTCTTGCCAGACAGATCGGTAACGAGAATGCCGTCTGCAGTGGAGTCGAAGGTGGCTTCTAGGAGTGACAGCATTCCTTCTTGCTCAATCCGGGCGGCTTCACGGTCTTTCTGCTTTTCTTCTTCTAGCTGCTCAATGTAATACCGCAGCTTGCTTGTCATGCTGTTGAATGCATTGCCTAGCGTGCCAATTTCATCTTTTGAGTTGAGTTCACTGCTTGCTTTGAGATCTCCATTCTCAATGCGCTGTGCCACTTCAGTAAGCTTTTCAATTGGACGGGTGATGAAGTTCGCGAATGACAATCCGCTTAAGACGAGTGCAATGCCAACTAAACCGGAGGCTAGTAATATGTTCCGATTTTGGGTTCTAACTGGGCCAATAAATATATCTTCTGAAAGATAGACAGCCATCGTCCAGGGGGCATCATGCAAATTCAGGAGCGCCACTTGATTGAAGTCATCTCCCGTTGTTGGATCTTTGGCACGGAAGAAAATCGCCTCGTCGCGGTGGTCTGCATGGGCATGCTCATGCGCAATTGTGACACTTAGCAGGCTATCGTGCGGAATTCCATCTTCTATATCAAGCGCAATGATATCTGACAAATTGGTCGGTAAACGCTTGGCAGCCTGCATTTCTCGAAGTCGGGAATCGCTTAGCGTGTGGGCCATATTGAAGGCTAAACCGGCATTGTTGCCGTGCGCAAGATACATATGCTCCTGCGTGAATAGCACATTGAATGATGCCGGCCCAGCAAGATCATCTAGATCCATGATGAGGGATTGCAAGACTTCGGCAGAATATTTGACGCGTAAAATGCCTTGAATGGTGCCGTTTGAATCTGCTATTGGCGCGCTGAAATATACTGCTGGGTTATTTGCATTATCAGGATAGATTAGCCCAGAAAAATAGCTTGGCGGGTAGTCAGACATTTGGCGTGAGCTGGTATCTGCGGCATGCCCATCGTCTTCGTTATGCGCTTCTTCAGCGGCGTGCCCGTGGGTGTCTTCAGCATGCGCCTCTTCAGCTTCAGCGGAATGACTAGCTTCGTCATCATGGGTCTCGTCTGAATGACTGTCTTGCTCGGCATCTTCGGTTTCATGTGAGTCGGTTGAATGCGCATGCCCCCCACTTATGTGACTTTGGACTTCCCCTAAATACTGTTGAAAATAGAGCCGATCGGCTTTGTTACGTCCGGTTTGCGTTGTGTCAGTATCAACGAGTACAGTGCCGTTTTTGTCATATACCGCATACGAGACAATGAAGGACTTATCTTTGGCTTGTAAGGTTTGTAGGAGTTTGAAAACACCGTCTACTAACTGTTCATGCTCTGCCGTACCAGGGGTGGTCATGACCAAGCGTTGGATGTCCTGAAGTTTTGCTTCGCTCTGAATTTCGCTGTGTTGGATATTAATCCAATAGTCGACGTGGCCGGTACTTGCCGCTACAACATTGAAGAGATTATTTCTGGCCTCTTCTTGGAGTGTGTTTTGCGTAATGTAGAGGTTGGTGAATACCAACGCAATTAGTGGTAACAAGCCGATGCTTAGAAATGCAAGCAAGAGCTTTGTTCTCAACTTGAGATTTTTGAAAAATGGCATAGCAATAATGTGGCTAAGAATGACAACGTCAACTTCTCACAATTTATTCAATCACAATAGCGACACTCACTTCAATAGGAAGTTCTTGTGAGTTGCATGTAAATTGCCTCAATTAAGCGCGAACAAAGTGAAATTTACGTGCCGCGCAACAGTTTTCTCGGCACAGAAGTTGCAAAACATAGTGGTGTTTAGACCTTTCTCGTTTCTTTAAGAGGTACACCTATATGTTTTATTTTTCGCGCCGACTCTTTGCGCCGGTCTTAGTGCTATTTGTTTTTGCAGGCACGGTATTTGGTGAAGTGGCAGTGGCCAGCAATGCGTTAAGCAATGACGTGGGCTATGTTGTCCAGTCTGGCGATTCGCTGTCCAAAATTGCTCAACGCTTCCAAGTGTCTGTCAATGAGATTCTGACGGCCAATCCGGACCTGAATACAAATCCAAATGTGATCCAGCCCGGCATGATATTGGCAATTCCGCAGGGTGGGGCGGCGGTGCAGGTCTACTTGGAACCACCTGTTGATATCTATGAAGTGGTATCGCCACCTATGCCTACGCAACAGCAACCGGTCGCGATCAATTTAGATCAACAAGGGATTCCGTTTACCATTGCTGGTGGCCTACGCGGTGGCGTGGTGCAATACATTGATTACACCAGTGCGTCTGTAACAGGCTGTGGAGATGGCTCATACAGCGGAAATAATGTCCCTGAGTTGTCTCAGATTTATGGTGATTTGTTGATGTTGACCGACACTAAAGTCAATACTTCACGTGCAGACGGTGTGGGTAAAGCGTGTGTGACCATTTCAACAACGTATGGGGGCACGCAAACTGCGCCCAAGGTGTTCATCAATGGATATCAAGTGCCTTATCGCGGGCCAGTTTTGAGCGCACGCAACTACGGCACGTTTGGCGTGATTGAAACTGAGGTGCAAGTGGACTGCAATGACAGTTATACGCTTGAACTGGGTGTCAGAGCAGAAAGTGGGCAGTTGGTAGAGCAACTGCTGCAAATTGCAGTGCCGTGTGAATAAGGTTTAGATACAGCAAGGCGTGTTCCTTCTAAATGCCTAGGTATCGAAAAGGAGCACGCCTTGTGAAATTGGTTACCCTTCATGGATAATCTTCTTACCGGGCCGCACGATCAGTTCATACGTTGCTTTTGTGCGCTTGAGATGCATTCCCACACTCTCATAGAGCTTGGTGGCATTGGTCAAGCTGCTGGCGTCTACATCTAACGCTGCGCCGGTGCGGCCTAGTTTTTCAAACTCCGCGAATGTATGCAGTAAGAGTGCCTTTGCAATCCCTTGGCCGCGCCACTTTGGCCTTACTGTTAGTAAATCCACATAGACATAATCTCGATTGCCCCAATAGCGCATGCGCGTTAGCAAAAGACCAGCGATTTCATCGCCATCCATTGCGACATAACAATAATCGGGTTTGACTTCGTCTTGATTACAAAGATTATGCTTGAAGCGTTCAAAATCCGCTTCCTTGTCTTGCGGCATGATGAAACCATAGTGGTCCTGCCAGCCGTCTAGAAAGGCCTCGTAGACGGGCTGTAAGTCGGCACCACAGTCGATTGATTTCACAGCAATGCCCTCTTTCCATTTTGGGGTCTGAATTGCTGTTTGCGTGAAATCGATCTCCATGTCAATGTAGAGGCGTTCTTGCTCTAAATTGAGATTTGTAAGTAGATCCACGCTCGGTTTGTGGTTGAGATAGGTATAAGACCGCAAGCCAATTTGTAAAGATGGATCTTCGACGCGTTCAATACACTCTTGGGCTTTTTCAAACCCCCACTGTGACAATTGCGTGCCAATCCCCAAGTTGTAATAACGCGGTTGCACTCTCACGAACAAAAAAGGGCGCACTGGCGGATCATCGACGTCCCAGATCTCTGCATAGCCGGCTGCGTCTCCGTTGGGAGCGTATACCACAATGGTTTTTGTCGCTAAATCAAAGCCTGGTGATTTCCAATCGTCGAGCAGTTCATGGAGCTCAAATTCTGGCGTGCCAGTCATATCCATGTGGGCCGCATTGAAACACGCCACTACCGCTTCGGCATCTTCAACTGTTGCAGGGCGGGGTGTAAACCCTTCAGGTAATTCAAATTTCATAAGATTGTGTCGAGCGCTTGAATAAAGCGTTCGCGTTGTTCAAGGTGCGTGTTGTGTCCGGCGCTTTCAATGACGATACAAGTGACATTGTTGCCTTGCGCCATGACTTGGTCGGCAATTGCTAGATATTTTGCATCGCGTTCACCAGCGATGTAGTGTAGCGGACAGTCTAGCCTTGCAAGTGTCGGCCACAGATTGTCCATCTGCCCGGGGCTGAGTTCCACAATGAGTTTGGAGAGCCAACGTGGATCATTCTGATGGCGGCGCTGGAGCATTGCTTGGACATCTGACTGAGTTTGATCCATCGTTTGAAAAAACGGTAGTTGATACCAGCGTGCTAAGAATGCAGGCAGATCTGCAGCAATTTCAGCGGCACGCTGTTGATCAACCGCGACACGCTTTTCCCGCTGATCTTGCGCAGTAATTCCAGGGTTGGCGCTTTCCAGTATCAAATTACTGACTAACGCTGGATATTGGCGAGCCATGAACAATGCCACCCGTCCACCAAGTGAATAGCCGACGAAGGTCGCATTGGTGACGTCGATGCTTGCTAAACTCGCCTTTAGATCGCTAGCGATAGTCTCGAAATTGATAGATTGCGTTATCTCTAGCTGCGTATTGCTCCCGTGACCGGGTAAGTCGATGCAAATGCAGTAGTGTTGACTGGCAACACTTGGCGCGATGTTGTCCCAATCGGCGGCATTTCCCATAAAGCCATGCAGAAATACAAGCGCTGGCGCTGTTGGGTCGCCATAGGTTCGGGCGATCATGGTTGAGGCACGAATTGCACTTCAAAGAGCGCGGGCCACAGCTTGCCTGTGACATAGATTTTGTCTGCGTCAGCATCGTAAGCGATACCGTTGAGCACATTAACGGGTTGTGTGATTTCTACTGCGTCCAATAAGCCGCTCATATCGATCCAGGCCGTGACATCCCCAGTTGCTGGATCAATGCGGACAATCCAGTCCGTTTGCCAAATGTTGGCGTAAATTGCCCCATCGATGTATTCCAACTCGTTCAGCATGGCGATTTGTTGGTCGTCATCTGTGACGGTGATGGTGCGAACAATTTCGAAAGTGACAGGGTCACGAAAATAAATGATTGGGGTGCCATCGCTCATTACCAAGTGTTCACCGTCAAAGGTTAGCCCCCAGCCTTCGGTGTCATAAGCGAAACTGTTTGTTTGTGTAAACGTGGCGCGGTCATAGACCAACGCAACCTGTGATTGCCATGTAAGCTGATAAATCTGATCGCCAAGCACCGTAATGCCCTCTCCAAAATATTGATCTTCTAGAGGGATACTCTGCTCTACTGCGCCCGTATTCAAATCGACTTTACGAAGTGTAGACTGGCCACGTAGTCCAGTGCCTTCATAGAGCTGCCCATCGATGATTTGTAGACCTTGCGTAAAGGCATTTGGATCATGCGGATAGGTAGCAATGATTTCATAAGTGAGTTGTTCTGGCGGCGCTCCGCTAACGGTTGTTTCTACAACCGCTTCGGTAGGGGTTGCTGTCGGTGGTAGCGGTGTTGGCACTGTTGTGTTGGTCGGTGCAATGGTGGCAGCCACAGTAGGTTGTGTTGTGACCGTCTGTGTCGGGATTTCTACAACAACCTCAGTCGCTGGGGCAGGTGCAACTGTGTTGCAAGCAACCAATAATGTTGCGATTAGGGTGGAGAGAACAAGTCGTTTCATTGTGTAAATAATAGCAAAAGTGACACAATGAAAAACGACGTAGGCGGTAGCTACGTCGTTTCGATTTTTACAAATAAGTGTTGATTAGTGATCCAGGTCTTCAAAGTCTTGTTCTGAACGTCCATCCCAAGGGTAGGCCGCGACTTTTTCCGCTTCTTTGCGCAACTCTGGATCATCGGAGTAAATGCCGTGTAACTCTGCTGGGACCAACTCTTTGATCTTGAGCATAATTTCGTCGCCCAACTCGTCTAATTTTTCACGTCGTTTGCGACCGCGACCTTCCGCAGTCAGCGGACCAAAGGGTTTCCCAATTTTGATCGTGATTTTTGGACGTTCGAAGCTTTTCAGCTTGTCAAACATTCCTAATGTACCCACAATCCCGATTGGAAGTAAGCGCGCGCCGGTTTCAACAGCAATGAAGGCTGCACCTGGACGAGCGGGGCGTAAGACAGAGGCCCAGCTACCTGCTTCTGGGAAGATACACAAAAAGCCGTCTTGCTTCATGATGGCTTTGGCGGCCCGCATGGCAACAGTAGAGGCTGTCCCCCGATGCGCTGGATAAACTTTATACCAATGTGGAAAACGACGGACAAATGCTGGGGCATGTGGCATGTTGAAGCCAGCAATGAACTCTGTTGGTTGCGGCATCACATGAATGACGGCAGGTGAATCTGCAAAATCAAAGTGATTTGGCACTACTAAAATAGGCCCTTTCTCTGGGATATTTTCTAACCCTTCAACTTCTAGCTTTGTAAAGAAGCGGAAAAAGAAACGCAGAAGCGCTTTAATGAAGAACCGCGCGACTTGGTTTTGCGGATAAGGGTATTTTTTAAGGAGTGCTTCGTCGTTTAGCATATGATCTGGTTAGACAGTCGTTTGAGAATTTCCGCATATTCTAAGCGATTGTGAGAAATGCGTGAAGCAGGTAGGAAGAAAGGTATATGATGATCCCTCAATCTACAAAGCGGGCTTCTACTTGGAGCCTAGGTTATTAAGAGAAGCCCGCTTTGTGAATGTTACATACCCAACCCTTTCATAAGATCTTTGTAAACATTTAGCACTCGTAGGCTGCAAGTGCTAAAACTCGGTTGACATTGGTAATTTTTGGATGGTAAACTTCGACAGTTGGCAGTCTTTTTGTAAGAGTGCTAAGTCGAAAAATCTCATTTCTAATCTCGATTGGAGTAAAGAAACTATGTCTCTCAATTTGCGTCCTTTGGGTGATCGAATCATCGTGAAGCCCATCGAACAAGATGAAGTTACCGCTGGTGGCATTGTGTTGCCATCAACCGCTAAGGAAAAGCCACAACGTGCTGAAATCTTGGCTGCAGGCCCTGGCTTGCGCAAGAAGAACGGCAAGCACGCAGCAATGGACGTCGCTGTTGGCGATGTTGTCCTGTATGCAAAGTATGCTGGCACCG
>JAHDIM010000480.1 GCA_020630805.1 Anaerolineales bacterium | reverse complement strand
GCTGGTTGGCTGGTTGGCTGGTTGGCTGGTTGGCTGGTTGGCTGGTTGGCTGGTTAAGCATGACTTTGCCGCTGACGTTGTCAAGCTCAGCCCGTCTCCACTAACCAACTATCAAACCAACTAACTTACAAACTACCCACCTACCCAATTGGCTGCGGCGGTTCTACCACTGACGCTGGTCGGCGACGAATAACATCCCACAACGCACGATAGGTCGCCAAGGTCTCACGGACTTCGTAAAATTCAGCAGCGCGGTACGTACGTGGATCAGAATTGACGCCAACCGTATCAACACCCAGCATATTGCAAGTAAAGATCGCCCGTGGCAGATGGAATTCTTGCGTTACCAAAATTGCACTATCCACTTGGAAGACATGCCTCGCCCGATAGCACGTGTCATAGGTGCGGTGACCCGCATAGTCCATAATAATGTCTTCTGCAGCGACACCACGGTTGACAGCATATTCCATCATCGCGTCCGGCTCATTGCGATTGATGGACGTTACCCCTCCACTCACAAGTAATTTAGAAACTTTGCCATTGTCATACAATGCAATCGCGGTATCCATGCGGTCGCGCAACACCGTACTAAGCCGTCCATTGCGAACCGCAGCGCCATATACAATGGCAACCTGTTCAGTCCGCACTTGATTCACATCATAAATGTGTCCCTGATAGTAACGTCGCACCGCTGAGCGCCACAAAAATGGCGATACGCCAATTAGCACCAATACGAAAAACGTCATAAGCAAAATCCGAATCGTTTTTTTCATCTCGAATATTGTCGCGTTATTTGATGAGTACGTCCTGTACGGACGGCAAACTCTATACAGGCGCTAAGAAATTAGAAGCGGAGGGTAAGATTTACAATTTCTTGAGATTTCCTCAACACATTTGTGTAATGCCTCTGGTAGACGTCTGAAAATTAATGGCACTCCATTCATTTCGTCCATCGATTGCTGCGAATTCCCGACCCATTCCCCCAAGGTATTCAGCTACGATTATCATTAACACACGTTAGCACTCTCAAGGAGAAAAACTGATGAGTAAGACAACGATCAAGCACCATCAGGCTGATTCCGATAAATTAGTCATTGAATGGGAAGACGGACACACGAGCACCTATCACTATATGTGGCTCCGCGACAATGCCCCGGAAAATCGGCATTCCAACGGCCAAAAGCTAATTGATACTTTGTCTATTCCACTTGACTTGACTGCCAAATCTGTAAACGTGAATGGCACTGTCAAAATTGAATGGGCAAATGACGGTCACGTTACCGACTACACCCCTGAATGGTTGCGCGCTAATTCCTACGAACTCAGCGAAAGTGAAGCAAGACGCAACACGCAACACACTTGGGACCTCACAGATTTCCCAGAAACCCCACCAAAATACAAGTTCTCTGAACTTACGAGCAATGACTCGACCCTACGCAACATGCTTGCCTCCGTTCGAGATAACGGCTTTGCACTAATGCAAGGCATACCTGTTAAATCTGAATCGTTATTCAAAGTCATTGACCTTTTCGGATACGTTCGTGACACAAACTACGGCCCTCTGTTTGACGTAAAAGTTGTTACAAATCCCAGTAACCTTGCATTTACGAGTGCAACGCTTGGTGGGCACACTGACAATCCGTATCGACATCCCGTGCCAACGCTGCAACTCCTCCATGTGCTCAGTAACAATGTAGAAGGTGGTGACAGCACCTTGGTCGACGGCTTCAAAGTCGCTGAAGTCTTCCGTAAAGAAGCCCCAGAGCAGTTTGAAATCATTGCCTCAACCTTAGTCACCTTCCGCTTTAGCAGCGACGACGCAGATTTGCAACATGAAAGCACAATCATTCAAACCAATGTGCGCGGCGACATTACCGGCATTCGTTTCAACAATCGGTCAATGCAAACCTTTTATGTAGCACCAGAAAAAATGAAAGCGTTTTACGAGGCATATCACACCTTTGCGCATATGCTCGAAGAAGATCGCTTCAAATTGAAGTTCAAACTCGGTGCTGGGGATGCAATGCTCTTTGATAACCAGCGCGTGCTGCATGGACGCATTGGCTATGCCTCTAGTGGAGATCGGCACTTGCAAGGATGTTATGCAGATATTGATAGTCTGTTGAGTAAACTGCGCGTGTTGGAGCGAGTGATGAGTGATGAGTGATGAGTGATGAGTGA
>JAHDIM010000479.1 GCA_020630805.1 Anaerolineales bacterium | reverse complement strand
CTGCAAGCGGCCTTAGCCGCAACCTTAGCCGCAGGCATCACAACGCGTGACCTTGACGGTGCAGCGACAACGCAAAGTTTCACTGATTCTGTAATCAGTAACTTATAAATTTTCAAACGCGGATAAGGGGGAACGCGGATGTTTTCTTTTCTGATCGGCGTTCTTCCCTATCCGCGTTTCTTTTTCTACTAGTAAAATCTGTATGATGCTTGATCCAACCACTCTTCTCACTGAACTCGTCAGCCAATACAGTCCCTCGAACCACGAAACACCCGCCGTCGATTATCTCGTTGGCGCGATGAAATCGGCTGGGTTTGAGGCGTATATTGATCCGGCAGGCAATGCTGTGGGCCACATGGGCGACGGTGACATTGAAGTGCTGATGTTAGGCCATATCGACACTGTACCGGGTGAGATTGAAGTTCGCACTGAAGGCGATTTGCTGTACGGGCGCGGCTCAGTCGATGCCAAGGGGCCGTTAGCCACGTTTACTGCCGCCGCATCAATTGGCGCACTGCCCGGTCTCAAACTAACCGTAATCGGCGCGTTGGGTGAGGAAATTCACTCGCCGGGTGCCAACTGGCTGCGCGAGAATTATCCACGGCCAGACTATCTGATTATTGGCGAACCCAGCCGCTGGGATCGGGTAACAATGGGCTACAAGGGTAGCATTTGGTCCAAGATTGATGTCGCTGTGCCAATGACGCACACCGCGTCTGGCGTAACGAGCGCCTGTGAACACGCCGTTGAAACATGGCAAACGATCCAAAATTGGGCGGCTGACCAAAACGAAGGCAAGAAAGGCGAATTCAACTGCATCCGCCCCACCCTGCGCGGCATGGATTCTGACACCGACGGTCTAACCGATCGCGCTAGTTTGCGCGTCGGGTTCCGCTTGCCACCGGGCGTGACGATTGAAGGGTTACAAGCCAGCATTGCCGAGCTATTGCCAGACGAGATTGCTAGCATCGAATGGGCTGCCAGCGGCGAAGTGGCCTATCGCGGTGAAAAGAATAATCAGTTGGTGAAGTCGTTTTTATCTGCCATTCGTGGCGAAGGCGGTCGGCCGGGCTTTGTGGTCAAAACTGGCACATCGGACATGAATACCGTCGCGCCAACGTGGCAATGCCCGACGTTGGCCTATGGCCCCGGCGACTCCGCACTGGATCACACGCCGAATGAGCATATTTCGTTGACCGAATATCAAACTGCTGTCAGAGTGCTGCGCGCTGCTTTGGAGAAGATTTCAGAGAAAGAATCCACGAATAGCACGAATGGGCACTAATATTTTTCTTCGTGTAATCCGTTCGACACGCTCAGGACAAGTTAGTGGATTCCGTTTATGCAATACAGAATTTATCCACCACGTTTAGAAGATCATGAAGTCTATTTCAGACTGAATGCATTTACTGCGCCTGAGATTTTTGTCGATGGCGTGAAAGCGGAGCGTGGATCAGAAGCAAACCAATTTATTCTGCCTAGAGAAAAAGGCAATGACGTAATTGCTCGACTAGAGCCACGCCGCTACGGGCTTGATATTCCGTATATGTATATCGGCAAAGAAGAGGTCTTCATTGCCGAGCCATTTACATGGTGGCAACTGATTTGGATGGCACTGCCGATTTGTTTGGTTTTTGTGGGCGGATTATTGGGAGGCTTCGCAGGCACAATTGCGTTTATGTTCAATGCACGTCTGCTGCGGCTAGATATCAATCCTTATCTCAAAATACTGTTTAGCATTTTGATTGTGGTTGGGTCGTTTTTCTTCTATTTGTCTTTGGCTGTGCTGGTGCAGGACTGGTTTGGGTAGGGCTGATGAGTGAGGCGTGATAAGTGAAATCTACCCAAGGTTTTTTCCAAAGACATAGTGTCAAATTCACTCCTCACTCATTACTCTTCACTCACCACTTCCGCCTGATACACCTTCACCGCCGCATAAAACAGCACCACCAGCGGCACAAACAGCAGTAGCACCAACGTCATCCCCGTTCCCTGCCGCACCAGTTGTGTGGCCTCTTCAGCTGTCACGCTTGCGCTAAAAACAATGGTTTGCATGGCAGCATTTGCTGTCACTGTGCCAACGGCAATTAGCGCCCCACTGGCGAGCATCAGTACGCCAAAGGTTAGCCAGTTGTTCCAGCTTGCCCAGTGAATCAGCCAGTAGCAGAACAAGCCGTAGACCAG
>JAHDIM010000478.1 GCA_020630805.1 Anaerolineales bacterium | reverse complement strand
TAAATCAGCGCGTAAGTATAACAAATTCAGGTCTGAATCCGAAAGAAAATCCATATGAGCGCTGTTCATTAGCCCATGAATTCATCCTACAATAAATCGTGCGACAAGTTCTGGGTTTGTGACAGTTCCGTCCCTCACGTATAATTTATAGAATAGCAATCTCGCTTAATTTAGGAATATTTCATGTCAGACACTCCGTCCAATATTACCGGCGCTGAAGTTCGCAAACAGTTCATCGAATTCTTCGAAGAACATGCGCATACGTTTGTACCTTCATCCTCACTTGTCCCACAAGACGACCCTACTCTGCTGTTTACAAACTCAGGGATGGTGCAGTTTAAGAATGTATTTTTAGGAACCGAATCCCGCCCTTATACGCGGGCGGCGAACTCGCAAAAATGCATGCGCGTGGCCGGTAAGCACAATGACTTGGATGATGTCGGTCGTGATGATACGCACCACACATTTTTCGAAATGTTGGGCAACTGGTCCTTTGGCGACTACTACAAAGAGCATGCCATCAAAATGGCGTGGCAACTCCTGACCGAAGTCTGGAAACTCCCCAAAGACCGCCTCTATGCAACCGTCTTCAAAGACGTTGAAAAAGGCCAACTTCCACAAGACGACGAAGCCGCAGAGATTTGGTATCAGCAACCTGGTTTCCACAAAGATCAGCTGTTGTACCTTGGGCGCAAAGACAATTTCTGGGAAATGGCTGACCGTGGTCCCTGCGGTCCCTGTAGCGAAATCCACTTCGATCTGGGGCAAGACTTTGGTGAATTAACTTACCTGGACGATGGCCGCGTCGACTTAGACGGTCCGCGCTTTGTTGAACTGTGGAACCTCGTATTCATGCAGTACAACCGCACTGGCGAAAACGATTTCGAACCATTGCCTGCGACCCATGTTGATACCGGCATGGGGTTAGAACGCATTGTATCTGTTTTACAAGGCGTCTACTCCAACTACCGTACAGACCTGTTCACGCCAATGATGGATAAGATCCAAGAATTGGCGGGCCATACGGATGCCCAACGTGAAGAAAATCTCACGCCTTACCGCGTCATTGCCGACCACGTCCGTGGCGCAGCATTTCTAATTAGTGACGGTGTTATTCCCGGTGCGACTGGTCAAAGCTATGTCTGCCGCATGATTATTCGCCGTGCCAGTCGCTTCGCAGCAAAAATTGGTCTTGATAAGCCGTTCATGGCTGAAGTCGCTGCCGTGACAGTAGACGAATATGGAAGTCACTATACTCAACTAACAGGCAACCGCGCGCTAATTTTGAAAGCCTTTACAGCAGAAGAAGAACGCTTCTTGAAGACGCTCGACTCTGCAACTGCGCAGCTTGATGGCATCATCAAAGGGATGCAAGCCAACGGGGAAACTGAACTCAATGGTGCTGTCGCTTTTGATCTGTATTCAACGTACGGTCTGCCAGTTGAAATCACGCGCGACATGCTTGAAGAATACAATCTGACGGTTGATGAAGAAGGATTTCACAAAGCTAACGAAGCCCATGCACTGGCGTCTGGCAAAGGGAAAGCACTTGGCGTAATTGATACCGACCGCCAAGGCACGTTCAACGACTTGCTCACTACGCTCAAAACTAGCGGAGCCTTGCCAGCAGACGGTGTCGCTTACGACCCATATGAACGTTTAGATGCTGAAACCAGCATCGTTGGCTTATTGAAAAATGGCGCAGTTGTTGACAGCGTGGCTACTGGCGATCAGGTAGAAGTTGTGTTGGCAGCAACCCCGTTTTACGTTGCATCTGGTGGTCAGATCAGTGACACAGGTTCGATTTCTGGTGATGGCTGGGAAATCAATGTCACAGATACACAAAAGCCAATGGATGGTCTGATTGTCCATATTGGCGACGTAACGTCCGGCACGCCCTCAACAGGTGATGCCGCTTTTGCCAGCGTAGGCGCTGACCGGCGCTGGGATTTGATGCGCAATCACACAGCGACCCACTTGTTACATGCTGAGTTGCAAAGTGTCCTTGGCGACCATGTTCGACAGGCAGGTTCTTTGGTGGCACCAGACCGCTTACGCTTTGACTTTACCCACAATAGCACGGTCACCGCCGCTGAATTGAAAGACATCAGTGAACGTGTCAACGCCAATATTTTGAAAAACTATCCAGTCGATATTGCCCACAAGACGCAAGATGAAGCGATTGCTG
>JAHDIM010000084.1 GCA_020630805.1 Anaerolineales bacterium | reverse complement strand
TGCCATGTTTGGTGATATTTTGACAATCAGACGGAACTGGCGGAAGGGGTTGTATAAACTACGTAGCGCTTGAACACCTCAGTGGTCTTTCAATTGAGATTTGACAGTTGATAGTTGAAGTCAACTTTGCGAGTTCGTCGTACTGCGCAGTAAATTCAACTATCAAATCTCAACTTTCACGCCTCCAATGTCCGCCCCTCTCACCCTTGAACACAATCTCATTGCCAACGGCCACACCCTCATCGCTGGTATTGATGAAGCGGGACGTGGTGCTTGGGCTGGGCCGGTTGTGGCAAGCGCAGTGATTTTGCCGGTGCAAGACAACACCTTAGCAGCGCAGCTAGCGGGCGTCACGGACTCAAAAAAGCTATCTGCCAAAAAGCGCGATGTGTTATTTGATGTTATTCAGACCGTTGCAACCTCCATTGGAGTTGGTATTATTCCCGCAGCGCAAATTGATCAGCTTGGGATTTTGAACGCGACCAAAGTTGCCATGGCAACCGCAGTCGAACAGCTAGATCCCATGCCAGACCATTTGCTGATAGATGCAGTGAACTTACGCCAGCATCTCAATATTTCACAAGACTATTTCAACTTTGGCGACTCGCGCTCGCTGTCCATTGCAGCCGCGTCGATTATTGCCAAAGTGACTCGCGATCGCATGTTGATTGATCTAGAAACCGAATTTGCAGGCTATGGATTTGCCAAGCACAAAGGCTATGGCACCAAGCAACATCAGGCTGCATTGAATGACTTAGGCCCGTGTCGAGAGCATCGGTTTAGCTACCGTCCTGTCGCCCTGTGCAATCAGGCGCAATTATTTGAGGACACCAAATGACTCAACCTAAAGTAGCGCTCGTTCACGACTGGCTGAATCAGATTGGCGGGGCCGAAGACGTCCTAGATGTCCTCAAAGGCATGTATCCCGAAGCACCCATCTACACCAGTATGTATTGGCCGGAGAAAATGCCAGCGCACTATCGTGACTGGGAAATCCACACGACATGGATGGACAAGTTGCCGGGTATTTACAAGCGCCATCAGTTGTACCTGCCGTTTTATCCGTATGGGTTCAACCATGACGTTGGCGACGCAGACGTCATTTTGTCCAACAAGAGCGGCTTTTGCATTGGCATTCCTAAGCCAGCAGGCACCCAGCACGTGTGCTACTGCCTGACCCCCAGCCGCTATGTGTTTGATCTGTCTGGTTACCTCGCGCGGGAACGCATGCCCAGCATTGTGAATACCATCTTGTCGCCGTGGGCTAAGGCCATGCAGCGCTGGGAACTGCGCGCCGCTAACAATGTCGATCACTTCATTGCGATTTCCAAAGCGATTCAAAAGCGCATCAAGACGCACTATGGGCGCGACTCCATCATCATTTATCCGCCAGTTGAGACGGAACGCTTCAAGCCGCTGTCTAAGCCAAAAGACTATTTCCTAGTGGTATCACGTTTGATTCCGTACAAACGCATCGATCTGGCAGTGGAAGCCTGTAGTACGCTCGGCATCCCCTTGAAGGTGGCCGGCTCTGGGCGCGACAGAGAACGCTTAGAAGCGTTAGCAGGCCCCAGCGTTGAATTCTTAGGCTATGTTCCAGATGAAGACCTACCAACGCTAATGGCTGAATGTAAAGCATTCTTATTTCCTGGGTTAGAAGACTTTGGGATTACGCCGGTGCAAGCCATGGCAGCTGGTCGGCCAGTCATCGCATTCAACGGCGGTGGTGCGCCAGACTACGTCATTCCGGGGCTTAGCGGGCAACTTTTCGATGTTCAATCCGTCGATTGCCTGATGGACTCATTACGCGATTTCACTGACGACTATGACAGCGCAGCAATTCGCGAACACGCGCTAAAATTCGATCGGTCTATTTTCGAACAACAGCTTTCAGACTTTATTGAAGCTATCAGCAATTAGCGTTCAGCATTCAGCTTTGCTCTTTTATTCACAGGCCTTGACACCATCTAGGTCTCACTCAGAACAAGCTGACGGCTGATAGCTGATCCCTGACTGCCAATCATGGACGACTTACGCACTTATTTTCTTATCTTACGTCGCTGGTGGTGGCTTGCTGCAATCCCTATTTTTATTGTAGGGGTGTTGACAGCAATTCCAATGCTGCAACCTGCCGATGCACCCACAATCAATGTGACCTATACGGCGACCGCCAACTACTTGGTTGGCTTACCGCCAGAGGCTAGCGCAGATGACCTAAAGGATCTCAACATAGATCCAGTTCACGCCCGCTGGATCACCTCTGAATATATGGTGGCCGGGATGTACGACTGGGTTCGCTCCCGTGGTTTTGCCGAAGAAATTCAAAAAGCCTTGGCAAAAGACGGCATCGAATTCACTGTTGAAGACCTTGAAGAAGCCATTGAAGCAGGGTTTGCCCGCAGTCGTTTTGACTATATTGTTGAAATGGATGATGACACTTACTTGGAAGACATCATTGCCGTGGGGACAGAGATTATGCAAACCCGCAATAATGAGATCTTCCCGCAAAACGACGGTGAAAATATGGTCGTCGTGCCACTTGGTGATCCATTGATTACGGAAACCTCCAACGTGATTGGAATTGGGGGCGGCAACAGCTTGTTCGATGCTGTCATTCGCATTGCGCTGGCCGGTGTGTTTGGGTTGCTACTGGCCTTCCTAGCACACTACTTTGACCCAAAAATCCGCTCGACCGTCGAGCTAGAAGCATTGGAGCTGCCAGTACTGGGAGAAATTCCTAAAGTCTAACGAGTGAAGAGTGAAGTAAGTTCTTTCTTTCTGTCAAGAACCTCGTGTTTAGGCCACTTGTCACTCATCACTTCTCAGAATGGTAAAATCACGCGGCTTTCAAGCCTTGTAACCTATGTCAATTGCTGAATACTTCAACATTCTGTGGCGTCGCGGCTGGATCCTGATCCTGCTGGCTTTAGTCACGGCTGCTAGCGCCCTCTTATTTAGTCGGCTGCAATCTCCACTCTACCGTTCAAAAATTGAAGTGCTGGTCCAACCAGCGCGCTCTGACTTTGGGCTTTCCCAAAGTGCCAAGCTGTTTTTGAATTCGTACGTGGCGTACCTCAACACCAATGCCCGCGCCCAAGAAGTCATCGAAGTCATGCAACTGGATACCAGTCCAGAAGCACTGCGCGGTGGCGTTCGCATGCAGTCCAACATTGACACCTTCGTCATTACAATTGAAGTGATCAATGGCAATGGCGACTTAGCGAATGACATTGCCCGCAACTGGGCAGACTTGCTAGTGAAGTGGCGGAATGATGAAAATCAGCGGCAGCGCAAAGAAGACCGCATTACCGCGCAGATTCTAGACGCGCCAACCTACTCGCTCTATAGACCGCAGACCGCGGTGAACACCTTAGCTGGTGGCATCCTTGGACTGCTGCTTGGCGGTGTAATTATTTTTATTTTGGAATATTTGGAAGCGGGCATCATGCGAACCCGCGAAGACGTCGAACGCGCCCTAGATGTTAGCGTGCTCGGCGCAATACCCGACAATTAGTAGAGAGACAGAGAAGAGAGACAGAGGTTAGTGACACAAAACGTTATGTAAGTGGCTAGCACCAATGTTACTCTCTACTCTTCACTCTCTACTCTCTACTTACTTATGAGTAACTTGATTACCCTCACTGACCCAACTTCAACAGCTGCGGAAGCATTCCGTAGTTTGCGGACGAACCTGCAATTCGCAGACGTTGACAACCCGCTCAAGACCCTGCTGATTACATCGCCTACAGCCGATGCAGACTCTGCCAAGAAGAGCGAAACCATTGCCAACATGGCCGTGACCTTTGCCCAAGGCGAGTTCAACACGCTTCTGATTGATGCAGATCTCCGGCGTCCTGCCCAACATAATCACTTTGGGTTGGACAACAGCAAAGGGCTGACCAGTGCCTTGTTAGACGGCGAAGACGCTGTCCGCTCAGGTGGAATTGAGAACTTGAGCGTGCTAACAGCCGGCCCCACACCGTCAAACCCTGCGGATGTCTTAGGGTCAAAGAAGATGGGCGCGCTGCTAGAAAGCCTCAAAGAACAATACGACATGATCTTGGTCGACGCCCCGCCACTTTTAGCTGTGACGGATAGCTCTGTGTTGGCATCCAAGTTAGACGGCGTCGTCCTTGTGATTACTGCTGGTAAAACCCGTCGTGATCATGCCGAAGACGCAAAAAAATTGTTGCAAAAAATCAATATCCCACTTGTCGGTGTGGTGCTCAATAATGCGCCAAAAGACACCAGCGTAGGGAATTACTAAAAATACCGCCCACGAAGGTTCACGAAGCCGCACTAAGATGGCGCTATGGATAACAACGGTCTTCTCAAACTCCTTTGTTGTTCAACAGCAACCTTCGTGACTCTTCGTGTCACTTCGTGGGCAACAAAATAAAAAAAATCGGATTTGAAATGAAAAATATTCTCGTCACTGGTGGCGCTGGCTTTATCGGCGCGAATTTTGTGCATTACATGCTCAACAATTACCCAGATTACAAAATTGTGGTGATTGATAAGCTGACCTATGCAGGTAACATGGACAACCTCAAAGCGGTTGCCGACAACCCACGTTACGCGTTTTATCAAGGCGATATTGCCGACCGCGCGCGCGTTGAAGAAATCTTCGATGCTGAAAACATTGACACCGTTGTCAACTTCGCTGCGGAAAGCCACGTTGACCGCTCCATTCTGACCCCAGACGCCTTCATCATGACTGACGTTGTCGGTACCTATGTGCTGCTGGAAGTTGGTCGCCAACGCGGCATCGAACGTTTCCACCAAGTGAGCACGGACGAAGTCTACGGCACCATTGACGAAGGCTCTTTCAAAGAAGGCGATCCACTTGAGCCAAACAGCCCATACTCAGCCGCTAAGGCTGGGGGGGAACTACAAGTACGTGCCTACAACGAAACCTATGGCATGGACACCGTGGTCTCACGCGGTAGCAACACCTTTGGCCCGTACCAATATCCAGAAAAGGTGATGCCGTTGTTCATTACCAACGCGATTGATGACCTGCCTTTGCCTCTGTACGGCGACGGCAAGCAAGTGCGCGACTGGCTCTATGTTGAAGATCACGCTAGTGGGATTGCGCACATTCTGCACCACGGTGAATCTGGTGGCATTTACAACCTTGGTGGCGGCAACGAACGCTACAACATCGATGTAACCCACCAAATGTTGGAACACCTCGACAAGCCACGCTCACTGATCACTCCAGTTGAAGATCGCGCTGGTCACGACCGCCGCTACTCACTGGACTGCTCTAAGCTGCATGACATCGGTTGGAAGCCCGCATATGAATTTGAATCTGCGTTGGAAAAGACCGTCAAGTGGTACGTGGACAACGAATGGTGGTGGCGCCCAATCAAGAGCGGGGAATTCAAAGAATTCTACGAACGCCAATATGCTGACCGCTTGAAGAAAGCTGGGAAGTAGTAACGTAGCGCGCTACGTCAACCATAGTTGAATTTGAAGGCGATCCATTTGGGTCGCCTTTTTGTTTTAAGACAACATCCCAGTAGTGCCCCTCCGTGACTGGGGTGTTTGTTTTGGCCACTCCGCGGAGTGGCACGACTGGGATGTTTGATTTACCTTGGCGGCAGCGTATTACAAATGAGCGCCATCAACTGCTCTGCGCGATACGGCTTTTGCAAAAAGGCAACGTTGTCTTCAACGTCTGCCAGTTTGTCAGCGTCTAAGCGGTTGTATCCAGACGAGAGAATGACTTTCGCTTCTGGATGCTCACGATGAATCCGCTGCATTGTTTCAACGCCACTAATGCCCGGCATTGAGACATCGAGCAATGTCAGGTCAATTTCATGCTGATGATCTGCATAGAGCGCCAACCCATCTATCCCTGAAGTCGCACTATAGACTTGGATGTTGTATGACCGCAGTGACTCCGTAACGGTTTCTAGCACGGCTGTTTCGTCATCTACAACTAGAATAACGCGGCCATCCAGCACGTTCGGATCGATACTGGTTGCTTGTTCGGCCTTTTGCTGCACGTTCTCCTCAATCGGGAAAATGATGTCAAACTCTGTGCCTTCGCCTTCAACGCTGCGCATCTGAATACTGCCTTTGTGCGAACGCAAGATCCCTAAAACGGCAGCAAGCCCCAGACCATGTCCACTGTTTTTGGTCGTAAAGAACGGATCAAAAATGCGCAATTGCGTTTCTTCATCCATCCCACAGCCGTCATCTTTGAACTCTAGACACATATAGCGCCCGGCTGACAGGTCAGGCGTAATGGGTTTCCAGTTTTCCAAGTCTAAGTCGCACATGTCATAGGTGCGCGTTCGAATGTGCAAGCTACCTTCATCTGCGCCAATCGCTTCACTCGCATTAATCATCATATTCATAATGACCTGCTGAATTTGCCCGCGTTCCGCCAGAATACTTGGCGGCGTCTCCATGAGATCTAGCGTGAGGCGCACGTTGTCTGGCACAGTGACTTGTAACAGTTCTACGTTCTCACTAATCACCTGATTGACGTTGACCGGCTCTCTCTCCGTAGACTGTCCCCGTCCAGCGTAGGCCATCATTTGGCGCGTCAATTCAGACGCGCGCAGCGCGGCTTGCTCAATCTTTTTGACATTTTTTAGCGCTTTGTGATCCACGCCCAAGCGGCGCTGCACAATTTGTGACTGCCCCATAATGGCCAGCAACAAATTGTTGAAATCATGCGCAATCCCACCGGCCATCACGCCTAAGCTTTCTAGCTTTTGAGACTGTAGCATGGCCGCTTCTTTTTGTTTCCGATCGGTAATGTCTAAGATACTGGCACGGATAAGGCGGCGTTCTGTGTCTGGTAAGCGAATTTCGCGGATTTCTGCGCGAAATGGGTCTCCGTTGGCGCGCTGCAACGTGGTTTCCCAAACGTTATGGCCTTTCGCAAAGACCTGCCGCAATGACTCTTTCCGATTTTTCAAGCGGCGTTCGTCCATGCCACCATGGACAAGTGCCTGAGACGTAATCTGTTTCAACTCCTCTACTGAATAGCCAAACAACGCGCTGGCAACAGGATTCACTTCCAGAAACCGATCTGTATCAATATCGAGAATTACAATCGCCTCAGGTGCATTATCGATGAGGGTTTTGAGCTGTTGTTCGCGCTGCCGCACCCGGTCCACCGCGTTGAAGCTAACAATGGTGTTGGCCATTTGGTTGGCCACGGCAGTCAACAACTCTAGATCGTCTTGCGTATGGTTGGCCGTGTCCGGATTGTTGATAACCGTAATGACACCCAACGTGTGATCTTGATGAGTCATAGGTGCACACATCACAGAGCCAAAAGCCATATCCCCTCGGCGTTTTTGATAGTAATCTGACTCGCGCTCATCTTGTTCACCTGGCAGCGACAAGACTGGCTCTTCTTTCAAGAAAGCATACCCCAACAACCCGTCCATCAACTGCGGATAGGTGTAGGTCATATCCAAGCCCTCTGCTCCAAGATAAATGGAGTTCAAGACCTTTTCCTTGTCCCGATCCATCAGATGCATCATGACCCAGCGACAAGGTGTGCGGTCATAATAGGTGCTTAGAATTGTATGGAGCAACCCTTCTAGGTCTGCTTGTTGATTGGTGGCCTGCGACACCTCAAACAAGATTTCTGCCTGCAAACGCGCTTGCTGCTGCTGATTGAGCAACTGGCTATTGCGAATTGCAATAGCGGCGCTTTCCGAAATCGATTGCAATTGCGTCACCTGTTCAGGTGTGAAATCGTCTTGGCTTGTATCATTAATCACCCCAAGCAACCCAACCACTTGCGCACCTGCGCCAAAAATTGGCGCAATCATGAGTGGGCCAATATTGTTGTCACGCCGCCACTGCCGTACCGTTAGCGGGTCGCGGAGGTCTTCAACGTGATTGCGAAGAATTGCAATCTTTTTTTGCGTGAGCACCCAGCCTGGAACCCCAACGCCAACATTTTTCCAAAGCATCGCATCTTGATAGGGCCTTAGCACTTCGCCAGCAAAATAATTAGCGAGAATTTGCTGCTTTTCAACGTCAAAAATATTGAGAAAAGCACGCCGAGCATTGAATGCAGTCAGGGTTTCTTGCACAATGGTGTTGAACAAATCCTCTGATCCAATTTGGCTGTTGAGCGCTAACCCAATATTGCGCAGCGTTTCTGAACGGGCCGCAGAAAGTTCAAGCTGCGTATTGACAGACCGCGCAGGATTGACAACGTCTTCGTTCAAAAAAAACAGCAAGAAGGCCCCAGCACCTGACAAACTAAGCAGTGACAAAAACTGCAGCGGCGTTGTGTCATTGATGATGGAAGGAATAATGGAACCCAGCGCCAACCCGGCAAAGACCAGCATATCTCCCAAGTGATACAGCCAGCGGGTTGCAAGCTTGCTGCGAAAAACCAGCACACACGAATACACCCAGAACACAAATGGCGGCAGCAACGTTGGCAGCGCCAACCGTGACAAGTTGATGCTGCTATCCCGCGCTTCTTGCACAATAATTTCTTCGATCATTGTTGCGGGGAACAATAAGTAGAGTAATGCAGAGCCAATTGCCAACGCATACCCAATTCGGAGTGTCAGTCGCGCGTGGAGCGTTTGCTCTTGCTTATGTAACAACAAGCCAAACCGCGTTGAACTGACCCCTGAAAACACGGTAGCTGCCATGGTGAGCGCCGTTAAGTAGACCAAATACCGTGGCGCATAGGCTTGCCCAACGAGGACGCTGCTAGTTTGAAAATCTGTGTCTTGGCTCAAGACCCGAATGGCAAGCAATGCCAAGGTCCACAGCGTAAACGCGCCAATTTTTTCAAGAAAGGCAAGGCTAGCGCTTGTTGCAGACTTCCGGCTGATAAAAATCGGGCCAACAATCAGCAGCGTGCTAAAGGCAATTGCAACGGTAATGACAAACGTTGCAGCGGCTTGAAGTGAATTGGGGTCTGTGGCGCGTAATGGAATCATGCTATGTAGAAGAAAAACGCAACGTCGCACAACGGGAGAACGTGTTGAACATTTGCAGTTTATCTGATTCTGTTACGCAGAAACAATGAGGTTTTGTTGAGATTTGCTGTCAACATAGCCCCTAAATCTGGGCTGATTTAGGATTTATGTAAAAACCAGAAAAATTTCGAAAATAAACTTGAAAGTAGATCTGGTTTTTACTGAAGATTTCGCACGCAATCGTGGCCTTTATTTCTGAGTTTTTGTTGCGAAACACTTAGTTTTCAATAAGGGTTACTCCAATAAGGTCCAGCAGTTGTTCTGTCCGATACGGCTTTTGCAAAAAGGTGACGTTGTCTTCCAGTTCGGCGACTTTATCGGCATCTAGTTGGTTATAACCAGATGACAAGATGACCTTGGCTTGGGCTTGGATTTTATGCAGTTGACGCATGGTTTCCACCCCGCTAATGCCTGGCATTGATACATCGACAAGCGTTAGGTCAATAGCGTTTTGGTTATCTCTAAACAGCGCAATCCCGTCTGTGCCAGACAACGCCTGATGCACATTCATTTCATACGAGCGCAGCGTTTCTGAAATGGTTTCCAACACCGACTCGTCATCATCAATAACCAAAATGGTTTTGCCAGCCAATGCGTCTAAGTCTGCTGTTGGGGTTTCAGCGCTGCCGCGATTTTGTTTCCGCAAGTCAATGGGGAACAGAATTTGGAACATGGTCCCAATTCCAAGTTCGCTGTCTAGCCGAATGCTGCCACCATGTGACCGGATAATCCCTAACACGGCTGCCAGCCCTAACCCATGCCCCGTATTCTTAGTTGTGAAGAACGGGTCAAAAATACGCATTTTGGTTTCCGGCGTCATGCCGCTTCCATTGTCACGGAACGCTAAGCGCACATATTGCCCCGGCTTAATGTCAGTCGTGATGCCTTGCCACGCTTGCAATTCCGCGTCGTCAAGCGTGTACACACTTGTGGAAACCCATAAGTCACCATTGCCAGTCCCAATGGCTTCACTCCCATTGATCATCATATTCATGATGACCTGTTGAATTTGACCACGTTCCCCAAAGACAATTGGCAGGCCGCGTTTCAGGTCAGTATGGATTGTAATGGTGTTCGGAATGGTCGCGCGCAGTAAGTCTGTGTTTTCAGCAATGAGCGCATTGATGTTGATGGCAGACCGTTCTGCAGTCTGGCCCCGCCCGGCGTAGGCCATCATTTGGCGCGTCAATTCAGACGCCCGTTGAGCTGCCTTTTCAATCTTGACGATATTTTTTGTGGCGGAGTTATCTGGACCAAGCTTACGCTGTGCAATCTGAGACTGCCCCAGCATGGCCAGCAGCAGATTGTTAAAGTCGTGCGCAATCCCGCCCGCCATGACACCTAAGCTTTCGAGCTTTTGTGACTGTAGCATGCTGGCCTCACGCTGCTTCCGGTTGGTGATATCAATAATGCTAGTTCGCGCCAGTTGCTTTTGCCCCGGTAACGCCACAACGCGCACTTCAGCCGGGAATTCACGGCCATTAGCAGTCACAAACGTCCGTTCCCCAATAAACTGACCCTCTTCAGAGAGTGTGTCAAAAATTTCATGGCGCGACTGTCTTTGGGTCTCACGATCATCATCAGGATAGAGATTCATCGGATCCATACTCAGGATGTCTGCTTTTGAGCGTTTGAACAGCGCACAAGCCAACGGATTTGCATCGATGAATTTGTCTTCTTCAAGATCTAGCAGCAAAATTGCGTCTGGCGCAAACTGAATGAGCGTCCGGAATTGGTTTTCACTTTGTCGGAGTCTTACCGCAGCAGAAAACGTCAAAATTGAATTCGCCAATTGCTTCGTGACAGCAGACAATAGATCCAGATCATCTTGGGTGAACTCCGGCGATTTTGTGTCTGCATAGACAGAGATCACCCCAAGCACAACACCTCGGTCCAGAATAGGGGCTGCCATTGCACCACTCACCCCAAGTGCGTCTCGCGCAGCGGTGAAATGCGCTGCCTCATGGGTTGTCGCCAGATGGCGTGGCGACAAAATTGGCTGTTTATTGAGGAAAGTGTAGCCAACAAGCGTGTGCTTCAACTCTGCATAGCTAATGTTTTCCCCAACGCCTTCAATCCCTTTCATGTAGGTCTGTTGAATGGACTCAGTCGCTTCGTCTAGCAAATGGCAAGCTACCCAACGGTGTCTTGTGCGCAAATAGTACGTATCCACAATGGTTTTGAGTAGTCCATCTAGCGTGTCTTGCTCACTTGCGGCATGGGCTATGTCAAACATAATTTCAGCCCGTAGCCGCTGGCGTTCTTCATGCAATAAGAGCCGGCTATTTTTCAGCGCAATGCTCGCCAACTCAGCAATCGATTCCATCAAGGACACTTCGGCTTCTGAGAAATCCGGCTGATCTATATGTCGCCCAAGCCCAAATGCCCCTACCACCACATCATCGCTAATGATGGGCACCGACAAGATACTGCCTAGGCCACTAGCAGTGCGGTATTGTTTGACCCGCTCACTTTGCTGCTTGTCTTCATCTGCTTTGGGTGACAAGATTGTGACCTTCTGACGAATAGCCCGGCCAGTGACGCTACCTTCAATCCAGTTCCAGTCAATATAGTCACCGCTGCGTGTATTCCGATGCAACTTCTGCAAGATTTTTTTGTTTTCAATGTCCAGCGTCATCAGCACGGTCGCTTGTGACACCACTGCTTGGCTGATCTCCGTAAATAACGCATTGAGCAATTCAGTCTCATTGAGATTAGAGTTGACCGCTTTACTTACATTCTGTAGCGTGCGTTCACGTAGCAAACTACGCTGTGTCCGCGCCAAGGCGGCCACTTGCTGGTGCAACAACCGTCCATTTTTCAGCGCGATTCCGGCTTGATTGGCAATCGCTTCAAAAAATTCAATATCGGTTTTACTAAAATCTTGTGCGTCAACGTGGCGCGTCGCCGCTAACATGCCTAGCAACTCTTTCTGGTGCATAATCGGCACAATGGCAAAGCAGCCAATTTCACTGTCTAGCCGCGCAATGCCAGACTGATCTTGTTCCTTTAGTGTGTTTGGCAGTGTTGCCTTTGAAACCACCACTGGCTTATGGGTGCGCAAGACCTGTCCATACAAATGGTCTTGAATGTAATCCCAAGTAATTTGCGCAGTAATGTTTTGGGCATTCCCAGACCCACGGTACTTTGACACCGTCGCTTCACTGATCTGATCGATCACAATCATCAAGAGCCCTTGAAACCCAATTGCCCCATTAATGTTGTCTAGCAGGGCATCGATGAGGTTTTCAATTTCAAGCTCTTGGTTGATGATATTGCCAACTGTCCGCAGCGTTTCTGAGGTCTGCAACGCCGTTTCAATCTTCTGTGTTTTCCGGTCATTGAGGAGCGTGCTGGCAATTTGAATCGCTGCGCTTTCGGCAATGCCAACTTCTGCGTTGGTAAAGTCTGCCTCGCCAAGTGCCCGCGAGCAGGTCAACGTACCAATGAGCGTATTCCGATATAACAATGGCAGCACCAGCACGGCCCCCACCCCCACTTCTTTTCGGCGCTCTTGCACCTCCGCACTTTCACGGAGATCTGGCACGACTCCAGACGAAATGGCAGTCAGTCGGTTTTCAAGTACCCAGCCCGTTAACCCTTCACGAAGCCACTGCATGTCCTTTAACGTTGCTAAGCCTTTGTCCACGGACCGCTCTGTTTGCACAACCCGGTCAATTTGGTTGAGGTCTTCGGTCAGCAAAATCATGGTTTGGTCGCGGCTCGGCACAATCTCATTCAGCAAGTCTAGAATGGTCATCATGCCAGCATCCGTGTGGGCTTCATGCGCAAGAGCCTGACTAATCTTATTGAAGACCTGCGTCCGCTTGAGTTCTTGTTGGGCTTGTACCAGACTGTGTTCACGCTCTTGCATTGCAATGCGCGTGACATTGAGTTCATCGCTATTGCTGTAAAAGTAGAAGAGGCTAATGCTAGACACCAAAAATGTTGCGGACACCATGAGCGTGCCAAGCAGTGGTGGATGCAAAAACTGTGCGACTAAGGCGGCCAAGATCAAAACATCGCTCAGCCAGTAAAACGTCATTTTTGACTTCCACGCGAACAGCAACAGTCCTAAGCCATAGACCCAGCAGATCATTGTGAGCCCTAGCAAAACGCTCCCCAACGGCGTCATTTCAGCAGTAATGTCTAGCGTCCGAGACACAATAATTTGCTGCATGACCAGTTTGTTCCAAAACAACAAAATCACCGAAACAAAGACTGCCCACAAGTAGCCGAAGAAGATGTAAATCTGATGGAATACAGTGTGATGTTTGCCCGTCCAAACAAAGGCAAAATGCGCGCTGCTAATACTGCTAAAGAGAAAAATGCTGGAAGTTGTCAAAATTACAGCCATTACAGACCGCGTAGATGACGGAGGGGCAATAGTAAACGCTGTGGTCGCGCTCAGGACTAAGAACTTGCCTGTCAGCCCAGAGATATTCCAAAGCGCTGCAATGGCCACTTTGATTGTGAAGATGCGCCCCAACAGCGTGTTCTGCCGCCATTGCCCTGTCAACGGCAGGAAAATGGAGACGAGCGCAATCAGCGCTAACGTGTTGAACAGAATCGTAATTGCGCTGAGAAAGCTATCGGGTGGGTATGCGTAGAAGTTATCCATGAATGGCAAATACCACGGCCATAATGCGGAATGACAATTAGGCTGCCAATCTAAGGCAAGGCTCAAGGTGCAATTGCACCCTACTTCGGATGCAAAAAGCCGGTATATACACTTACGAAGAAAGTGATGATTCTGACTGCATCAAATCGATGCGAAATATAAATCACTGTGGAGCGCTTTTAGTCGTGGAATGACAGTAGAAAGAGGATAAATACCGACGACGCTACTTCACAAAATTACTTAGCTATTAAGAGTTTACAGATTTTAGTAATCCGATGCAATCTGTGAGTTATGCCCAAGAAAGGTGAGGATTGACTTGAAAAATAAAACCGCTATCTAACGACAGCGGTTTTTTGAGATTTCTAATCTAT
>JAHDIM010000477.1 GCA_020630805.1 Anaerolineales bacterium | reverse complement strand
GTCTGGGAAGTGATGCCGGGAGCGATTGAGGTTTTTGTGAAGGGTGAGAAGTGATTAGTGATGAGTGATTTTTTCGATGAAAACTTATAAGGATTGGGTAGCGTCATTGCCAAAAACAATTACAGATGATTCGCTTTGGAAAATTGAAGCTTATCGCCTGAGTTTATTTAGCGCTGATATTGCTTGGCATGATGTGACAAAACTTATGAGTGACCGCAGAACAGTTCGCATTGCGGATCAACTGTATCGTGCTGTCGGGTCAGTAAGTGCGAATATCGCAGAAGGATATTCCCGAATGAGTAAAAAAGAAAAAGCTCGTTTTTATGAATACTCACTTGGATCTGCTCGCGAGGCCCGTGATTGGTATTACAAATCACGTCATCTTCTTGGCAGCTCAGTAATTGAACATCGCTTAGAGTTACTCACGACTATTATTCGCCTACTCATCGTAATGGTTCCAAATCAAAGGAATAGCCCAAACACAGTACGAGAAAATACCACTTCTTACCATATTGATCGTGCAAACGACACCAACGATGAGCCCATTCCCTTTGCATGAGATCACTTGTCACTCATCACTCGTTAGAACTCAATCCTTGACCTCAACTATCAACTCTCAACTCTCACGATTTCTTATCATCAACGCCGACGACTACGGCCTTCACCCCGACGTCTCACGCGGCATTCGTGATGCCCATCGTCTTGGCATTGTTAGCAGCACGACTGCGATGATGACGTGGCCGAGCGCTCTTGACGATATCCGGATTGCGCAACGTGACACCCCAGCACTTGGATTAGGTGTTCACTTGTGCGTGACATCTGGCGAACCGCTTTTGCCCAAAGACCAAATTCCAAGTCTGCTGAATCCACACGGCAATTTCTTTGCGGCTAGCGAGCTCACAACACTGCATGCCCAACTCGATCCAACCGAACTCTATGCCGAATGCAAAGCTCAGATCGAGCGCTTTCGCGAGTCTGGTCAAATACCAACGCATCTCGATAGTCACCATCACGCTGTCTATTGGTCGGTACCAGCCTTACGCGTGCTATGTCAGCTCGCACAAGACTATGACCTGCCGATTCGCAGCCCTTACGCAACGCATAGTCCGGGGTTAGGGTTTGCCCACCTCGGCCCAGATCGCAAAACGATTGAGGCAATAGCAGCCGACTATAAAGTGCGGTCGACAGATATCTTTGTTGATCGTTTCTTCGGTGACCGCGTCTCCGTCGCGACACTCATCGATATCTTGCAATCAGAATCTGCTGCAAGTGTTGAGATTATGTGTCATCCCGGCTATTGGAGCGAAGCGGTTGATCAGGTCAGCAGCTATGCCAAAATGCGTGAGATAGAGTTGAACGTGTTGACGCAGGCGGAAGTGGGTAGCGCCGTGATTGAGAATGGGTGGGAATTGGGGACGTTTCAACAGTTGACAGTTGACAGTTGACAGTTGACAGTTGACAGTTGACAGTTGACAGTTGACAGTGATCATATTTCAACTCTCAACTATCACCACATCCATGAATTTCATCTTCTACCTACTCTACTACCCGCTAGCCTTCACGTATGACCTTGTTGCGACGGTCGTGTCCGTTGGGCAATGGTGGGATTGGCAGGCGCAGGCGCTGAATTATGTCGATGAATATGAAGGACCGGTGCTTGAAGTCGGCCATGGAACCGGCCACTTGCTGGCAAAGTTACACAAGCGTGGCAACCAGCCAATTGGCATTGATCTATCTCCAAACATGGGGCGTTTAGCACGCCGCTGGTTGCGGAAGCAAAACGTCGCGACAGTCCCACTGACGCAAGGTAGCGTCATGGCCCTGCCTTTTGCCAACGCCTCTTTCCCTACGATCATTAGTACCTTCCCAACCAGTTACATCATTGAACCAGAGACCCTGTCTGAGTTTCAGCGCGTGTTGCAAACACATGGAAAAGTCATCATTGTTCCAAATGCGACACTAGATCCAAACGGAGTAATCGCCAACTTTATGCGCTGGTTATTTCGAATTACTGGGCAAGCGCCTTCGGAGTCTCAGCCCGCGCCTGAAGCGTGGTTTACGAAGTTGACGTCTAAGTTGGAGCAAGCTGGATTTGAAACAGAGTGCGAAGCGGTGAAATTGTCTCGCAGCACGGTGTTCATGGTGATTGCAACCTTAGACTAAAACGCGATCCGTTTGCCGTCTCGGAAAAAGCCGCCGGTTGGGCCACCTTTGGCAAGTT
>JAHDIM010000083.1 GCA_020630805.1 Anaerolineales bacterium | reverse complement strand
ACGCACTTTTGTCCGCAGTGTCAGGTGAAAACGACGTCTTAAAAACAAAGCGGGTTTCTTTTTAGAACGATGGCTCTAAAGAGAAACCCGCTTTGTGCGTTAAGCGATTATTTCCGCAACCGTTTCGGGCGTTTGGGTTGCTTCTTTTTCTTCTTGCTATTGTTGCGTGCACCGCGTTGCTTGGGCTTTGGCTGCCCCTTGTTGGACTTGACTGCATTCTTGCTGTCATCACTTTCTGTGGCAGCTTGGGCTGCGCCATTGCTTTCAGCAGCTTTTGCTGTTGGCGTAGCATCTACAACTGCGTCAACGCTCGTGGCAATCTTTGGCGCGCGGTCTGGATCCCACTTGAATAGGCGGGTGACAACGTTTGAACGCAGATTCACGTTCAACTCTTGGAACGATTCGAATGCGCGACGCTTGTAGGCGGTCAACGGGTCACGTTGCGCAAATGACTCTAGCCCAGCTGAAGTCCGCAAGGCTTCAACGCTGGTCAAGTGTTCCACCCACAATTGGTCATTTACGGCGATCATGATGTTGCGATGGTTACGTAACATCAGATAATGCCCGAAGAATTCGCGTACGGCCTGTCGTCGTTTGCCACGTAATGCGCCGAACGGGAACTTTTCAATCTCCATAAAGAGATCTTCGCCCAGACCTTCTTTCATCGCCGTTTTGTCTTTTTCGGCCAGTTCGGTCACCATCACCTTGCCCAGACGTTTCATTTCTAGCTCACCGAGCTCTTGCTGTTGAAGCTCTTGCACTTCAGTGAGATGCTCCACAATGAGGGCACGGAGTGAGTCTGCGTCGGGATCGCCAAGTAATTCGGCGGCGTGATAGATGTAGGGGAAGCGGCGAACCAAGACTTGCTTCTTCTGGTGATTTTCAAAGCGCGTGGCACGGCTGTGCGCAATATCCACACGAATTAGATTCGCAAGACTTTCGCGGGTCAGACGCGTTGGCTCGCGCAAGCCTGCGTTGAGCGTGCTTTCAATGTCTTTCAAGTCGCGCTCGGTGCGGGCCACATGCGCGGCTTCCATTGCATCCACAATTTGGTCTGAGTAACTTGGCCAGTCGTCAATCTCATTCCAGTCCGGGACGGTGCCCATGTTCAGTTTGAGGTTGTAGCGGCTTTCAATCGCGCTGATTTGGCGCTTGACCATAGCCGTGCGCGTGACGTTGTCAATATGACCACGGAATGCTTTTAGCAAGTTGTCAACGTGTAGGCCAGCCTGTTGCTCTTTTGGAATGTCACTACTGATGCTAGTCGCTTCGCGCAACACTTTCATGGCGCTTTTCACGTCCATCGGCTGCTGCATTTCGCGCGATTCCATCTCATAGATTTCAAACGCAAGATCCGCTTGGCCCTGTTTAGTGCGGATGCGCTCTTCTGCGCGATCTGGCAGATTTTCCAAGGCACGTGCATTCGCAGTGATGATGCGCTGGCGGTAGGCCAATGAAGACGCCCGTGCAATGTCCAAGATGCTTTCGCGAATTGCGGGCAAGTCGGTGTAGGCCGTGTCTAATGCCTTTAGTGCGATGTCTTTCTTGGTGTCTGCTTCGCTGCGCAGGTCAGAACTTTCGCCGTTGATGACGGATTCATAATTGGCAACGTGCCAGTCGCGTTGCTTTTCCCAAGCGTGGGCTAAGCTCGGCACGTCATTGGCAATCTTGCGCAGTAACAATTCAATGCTGAACGGATAGCGGAAGGTGCCATCAGCGCGGGCTTGCGGACGGGAATGAGTTTTGTCTAGCCAGTCGAGCAAACGCCACCAGCCGTCTTCATCATCTTGGCTGTTTTCAATCCGTCGACCGACTTCAAAGTCGATCATGTCGCCAAGGTCTTCGTTGAGGTCTTCTTTGAGGAAGATACGATTGCGTTGTTCGTAGAACTGCTTGCGCTGGGCGTTGATGACGTCATCATATTCAAGCAGATGTTTGCGGACGTCAAAGTTAGAACCTTCTACCCGCGTTTGCGATTGTTCCACCGAACGATTTACAATGCCGTGTTCAATTGGCAGCGCTTCGTCAATGCGCAAGCGCGCCATCAGGCCGCTGACGTTTTCTCCACCGAAACGCCGCATCAGATCATCTTCTAGTGAAAGATAGAACGAGCTTGAGCCAGGGTCACCTTGCCGCGAGGCACGCCCACGCAGCTGATTATCAATCCGACGCGCTTCATGGCGCTCAGAACCAAGCACGTGCAAGCCGCCTGCAGCGCGGACAATCTTGGCACCTTGGATGTGATGTTGGAAGGTTTCAATTTCTTCTGCGAATTCTTCGCGCACGTCAGCTGGTAAGTCTTGCAAGGCTTCAATGCGCTGCTCATTATTCAAGCTGTATGGGTCGCGCACTTCCGCTTTGACCAACGCACGATTGACCCGATTGATAGTTTCTTCTTCGATTTCACCACCAAGCTTGATGTCAACCCCACGACCAGCCATGTTCGTCGCGATGGTTACAGAGTAAGGTTCACCCGCATGGGCAATAATTTTTGATTCACGTTCGTGATTTTTCGCATTCAAGACTTCATGCTTGATACCAAGATCGAGCACTTCTTTGAGCTTGTCACGATATTGCGGTTCGAGTTCAAGGGCTCTCAGCAACCGATCAAGATTTTCGTCTTGGGTTGGGTTGAGAGAAATTCCTAGTTCGCGGGCCATTGGCCGCAGGTCAGCATCTGAAAGGCTTTGTAGCGGTGCATTCAAGAATGAAAGCTCCGGCACAACGCGGCCATCTTCTTCGCGGTTGTTGACTTCAAACCAAGTGTCACGCAACAACAGCGTTTGACACAGACGGCGTACGCCCATTGCGCTCAAGCGATGCCCGAGCATTTCAGAGGATTCGACCGAAGTCGTTCCCAACAACAGCGGCTGGCCTTTACAGTGTCTGTTGAGCGCGTCTTCAATTAGCGCGCGGTATTTAGCTTCTTCGGTGCGGAAGACCAAATCGTCATAGTCTTTCCGCCGATGCAACACCGGAATGTCTGGGCTGTCTTTGCGCGCGACGTATTCAAACTTGTGGCCGTCTTCTTTGAATGTGACAACTTCCAGTTCAGGGTCTTTCTGTGCCCGGTAGTCCAAACGGGTTGGGACGGGCACCACGTCCATGCTGTAGATTTCATCGAACTCTTCTGATTCTGTAACAGCCGTCCCAGACATGCCCGCTAGCTTGTTGTACATCCGGAAGAAATTCTGGATGGTCACAGTGGCATACGTGACACTTTCGCTTTGGACGCGCAGCCCTTCTTTTGCTTCTACTGCCTGATGCAGACCGTCTGACCAACGACGACCGGGCATCATCCGGCCCGTAGATTGGTCGACAATAACGACTTCTTTGTTTTGAACCAAGTAATCTTTATTGCGGAGGAAAATGTATTCCGCGCGCATGGCTTGTTCCAAGTGACCATAGATGCGGGCTTGCTCGTTCGTGACGACTTCTGGATTCTCAGGGTCGCGCAACGGTGTGCCGAGCAGCTCTTCTACGCGGTCAAAGCCTTCATCCGTCATTTGGATGCTGCGGCTGCGTTCATCAATTTCGTAATGGTCTGTGGTGAGTTTGCGGGTGACTTGGGCCAGTTGCTTATAAAGCGCTGAGTCTTCATGTGAAGGCCCTGAAATAATCAGCGGCGTGCGGCTTTCATCAATCAGGACGTTGTCGACCTCATCGATGATGGCCATGTTGAGCTCACCTTGGCGGCGGTCTTCCCAGCGCCGCGCCATGTTGTCGCGCAGGTAGTCAAAGCCAAACTCACTAGTCGTGCCGTAGACTAAGTCACAGGCATAGGTTTCGGGACGCGGCACGTAGCGCATGTTGTGCTTTTCTTCACGGTCACTGACAACGTCAGGATCGTAAATGAAGGCCATGCGGGCGTGGTCTGTCACAGCAGAGTTTTGCAGAATACCAACGCTCAAACCAAGGTAAGCAAAGATTGGCGCCATCCACTTGGCATCCCGCCGGGCGAGATAGTCATTCACCGTGACAAGGTGGACGCTGCGCCCGGTCATTGCGTTTAGATACAGCGGCAAGGTGGCGACCAGCGTCTTCCCTTCCCCTGTGCGCATTTCGGCAATCCGGCCAGCGTGGAGGACTTGACCCCCAATGAGTTGGACATCGTAGTGACGCAACCCAATGGTGCGGACAGACGCTTCCCGGACTGTCGCGAAGGCATCGACCATGATGTCGTTGAGCGCTTGCGCTTCTGCTTTTTTGATCGCGTCTTCGTCGGTTAAGCCACTGCGGGCTTCGGCTACTTTGGCGCGTAGCTCAGCAGTTTTGCTTTGCAATTCAGCATCGCTAAGGGCCGCGTACTGCGCTTCCAGCGCCATAATCTGATCGGCGATTTCGCCGTAAGTTTGGATATCACGTTCGGTCGGATCGCCGCCGAACACTTTTAGAATTCGTTTGAACATGGAGTCAGTGAGTAAGTTAGCGAGTTTGTTGGTTTGTTAGTCGGTTAAGGGAATTAGAACCGCACTAGCAAACTATCCAACCAGCAAACTATCAAACTAAGTTTTTTCGATTATATAGTATCCAGCCTTGAGAAAGACTGTAGAGATTGTTTGGTATGTGACCAATTGTTATGGGCATATCATAATCGTAGTGACATGGCGAGCTATGTCAAATAGGCATCAAGCTAAGGATAAATACATTGCTAATAGCATCAAATGCGATTGATACGTCATCCCAGCCGCTGCCTGCCCTGAGCGAAGTCGAATGGGTTCGAATTGCAATAAAGTAAGTATTAAGATAGCGCGGGTGGGATTTCTTTAGGAGACAATGGGCTAGAAAATAGCATTGACTTATAAAGAGATCCCGCTGCACGATGGTTTTGCTAACTTACATGCAATTCGTTCGCATCGGGATGACGTAAATGCTGTTGTTTCGGCTAGCAAAATTGCTTGGCTTGATGCGCATATACATGACCAGCCATGTCACTACGATTACCGCACCCAACATAGTTACAACAAAAAAGCGATGCTGATTTTCACCAGCATCGCTCTTTAGTTTACGGAAAGAGTGTTAGAAAGATGTGAGATCCGTGTAATGGATTATTCACTGAACATTGCACCCACGCTGCGCCCTTCATGCGCCCGGCGGATGACTTCGCCTAACATCGGTGCAATGGAAAGCACGGTCATGTTAGGCAGCCGTTTTTCAGGCGGAATTGGAATCGTGTTGGTCGTCAGAATTTCAGTAATGTCTGCTTCGCGTAAACGCGAGATTGCAGGGCCAGACAAGACGGGGTGCACAAATGCAATCCGGACATCACGCGCGCCGGCTTTGCGTACCACTTTGACGGCTTCACAAATTGAGCCAGCCGTATCCACTTCATCATCCACAATAATGACGTCACGGCCTTTGACATCCCCAATGATGTTCATGGCTTCGGCGGCACCGTTATCGACGCGACGCTTTTCAATGAACGCAAGCGGGGTCCTGAGGCTCTCTGCAAAATTACGCCCTTTCTTTGCAAAACCAAGGTCAGCAGAGACCACAACTGGGTTTTGCATCTTAGGTAATTCTTTGTTGAGGTAATCTTTCAACACGTGGAATGCGGTGAGCGAGTCGCCTGGGAAGTTGAAAAAGCCCTGAATTTGCCCGGCGTGCAGATCCATTGTCATGTAACGGTCCGCACCGGCAACGCCAATCATGTCTGCGACAAGTTTGGCGGTAATGGGGACCCGCGGCTGATCTTTTTTGTCTGAGCGGGCGTAACAAAGGTACGGGACCACTGACGTGAGGCGTCCAACTGAGTCGAGTTTTAGCGTTTGCAAGATGATGAGCAATTCCATCAGATTGCGGTGCACAGGGGCAGACGTGGACTGAATGACATAGACATCCTGCCCCCGCGCACTTTGGTGCAGTTTGCAGAACAGGTTTTCATTCGGAAATTCGATGAGATCCACCCCACTTAGAGGAACCCCAAGATAGTCGCTAATTTCTTTTGCGAGTTCTGGGTGACTGGTGCCAGCATAGAGCTGAATTTCACCGTATAAAACGCGTGTGGTCACTAAAAATACCTCTTTCTCTGATGATTGTGTATTGCTTCACAAGCCTACTTATTATACTGCCCAATAAATAGACAGGCCGATATTTTGTGACGTCACTTCAATATTTTTGGGTTTGGGGAAATGACATAATGTGGTTTTTTAGAGGGGGATATTCATCTGAATAATTTAAGGCAAAGATGGCATAAGTATTGCTACACATACAGTAATGCTCGCTCGGATGCTGACTTTTCGGGTAAATAGGGTTGGACTTTATCCAAGCGAGAATAGAGACGCGGCAGGTTTGGGCACTTGCCGCGTTTTGCTTTCGTTGTAGTACAGCGTTCAAAAAGTTCTTCATAATCCAAGACAGGAAAACGCTGTACTTTAAGCATTGTTCACTAGCTTGCAGTTACACAGAACTTATTGAACAATGCAATTGCGCTTGCCACAGCAATGCGAAAAACGTCATAATAAAAACTGCGGTTGTGTCGTTTTTTGTATATGTGACACAGCCAACTGAACATATTCTCAATTCCTTTACTTCGCAGACCATGGACTATTCAGCGCACTACGCTCGGTTTACTGCTGACCTTTCAAAAGTTGACACGCCAAATGAGTTAGTTGCAACCCTTGAGGCGCATCTTCAACAGACTTTAAACCCAGTACGTGTTTTTATTTTTACAAAAGCAGACACTAAGTTTGTAAGTCATGGCAATGCAACCGACCTTGAGTTCGCCATTGATGGCACACTGGCAAAAGCGCTGGGCAAAATGCAAAAGGGGTTACAAGTTCAACCAAATGCCGTTTCAGAAGATGCTGACTATGCCCGCTTAGCGGTGATGGATGTCGAATGGTGTGTGCCGCTACTTAAAAACGAATTGTTAGGCTGGGTGGCGATCAAGCTGAATGACCAAACCCAAACTGCTGAAGCGCAACAATTTGTTTCCGATGTTACGGCGCAGACCGCGATGTTGCTGGCGCAAACGCGGAAGGTTGAAGAATTAGAACGACGGGTTACTGAACTAGGTGTTCTTAATCAAATATCGCAGGCCATCAACTTCAGTATTCGCTTTGAAGACTTGCTGGAACTCATTTATGCGCAATCTAGCCGCATTTTAGATACACAGAATTTCCAGATTCTATTTCGCGAAACGGCTGACGCCAATATCCGGACGATGTTTGCGGTCAAAGACGATGAACGTTTGACAGAAATTGAAGGGCAGAGTTTGCCGCCAGGTGGGGCGGGTCTCGCAGGCGAGATCATTGGTACTGGGCAGCCGGTGCTGACGGATGAGTACCTGTATGAATGTGGGGATCGTGAGATCGAGACATACAGCGATGAAATTACAAACTTTCTTGGCGTCCCGCTGAACATCGGGGCGCGGACACTGGGTGCAATGATTGTGTTCAACTCACATGAGGAACCGACCTACTCGCGCTCACAGCTCCAAAACTTTTCGGCCATTGCGACCCAAGCGGCAACGGCGCTGGAAAAAGCCCGCTTATACGAAGAAACCGATAACAATGCCCGCCAACTGCGGCTGCTTAATGATGTTGGCCGTTCATTGAGCGAATCGCTTGAGTTAGACCAACTCGCAAACACAATTGTCAACACGGCCGCAAAGCTGTTAGACGTGCCACACAGTGTGTTGTACCTAGTCAATGTAGTTAACAACTGCTATGACTGCCAAGGCGCGACAGAACTGCTGACAGATATGGTTGGCAATACTTACACCATCAACACTTCGCCGTTTGACTTACTGGCGAGCTCAGATCATCCGATTATTTGGAGTGGTGAACAAGCGCAATCTATTCTGCCTGATAGTGATCAAATTGAGGCGCCTATCCTCAGTCTGATGATGACCGCAATGCGACTTGGCGAACGCACCGTCGGCATGCTGGCAGTTGGCGATGTCCAAAGTACGCGCCGCTTCACTGTGGATGACGAAACGTTGCTCATGGCCTTCACCAGTCAAGCGGCAATGTCACTTGAAAATGCCCGCTTGTTTACGCAGACAGACCAGAAGCTTGCTGCGCGGCTTGAAGAACTCTCGCTTTTGCAATCGATTGACCGTGAGTTGAACACGGGGCTGGACCTGCAGCGCATTTTACAAATTGCCCTTGAGCAAAGTATGAATGCCAGCGGTGCATCGGCTGGCGCGTTGGCTATCACGCGCGGCACTGAATTGTTGCAGCTTGAGTTCAGCGGTTACCCACAACACTCAAGCATTCATCAAATTCAGCCGGATAAATTTACAGATCACCCACTTGTAGCGCGCACGCTTAGCACTGGTGAAGCGCAACAAGCGAGTGCGCATGGCGTGATCACGGGCAAAACTGGCTATCTTTCGAATAGTCGTGCGCAAACGTGTTTGCCGATTTTGCGCGATGGCAAAGCAGCGGGTGTTCTGATGCTCGAAAGTATGCAGCCTGATACGTTCTCCGCAGAGCGACTGGCGTTCCTGAACCAGTTGATGGACCACACTGGCGTTGCAATTGAAAATGCACACCTGTATCAGGCGATTCAGGATGCAAACTTGGCGAAGAGCGAATTTATCTCTTTCATCTCGCATGAACTGCGGACGCCAATGACCTCGATCAAAGGCTATACCGATATGCTGAGCCAAGGCATGGTTGGGACGTTGACAGATCCTCAGCTGAATTTCTTGGGCACTATTCGGAATAACATCGAACGGATGGCGACCTTGGTTTCTGACTTGGCGGACATTGCGCGAATCGAAACCGGACGCTTGCGTTTAGATCAAGCTTTGTTTGACTTCAAAATGATTGTGGATGATGTCACGCGCAGCATTCAAGGTCAGGTCGATGAGAAAGATCAAAAGATGCATGTCACCGTTGCGCCAAACTTACCGCAAATTTGGGGCGACCATGTGCGGCACACGCAGGTGTTGACCAATATGGTCAGCAACGCGCATAAATATACGCCCGCGGGTGGCGAAATTTTCGTAGATGTGAAAGCATCAGCGAATAAGTGGGATCCGAACGGCGCGGATGAAGTATTGCTGATTTCAGTGCGGGATACTGGGATTGGGATCTCAGAAGAAGATCAGAAGCGGTTGTTTGAGAAATTCTTCCGCTCTGAAGATCGTGACGTGCGCTCTGTTGTTGGGACGGGACTAGGTCTGAATATTGTCAAAAGCCTGGTCGAAATTCAAGGTGGGAGAACGTGGTTTGAAAGTGCCATGGGTGAAGGGAGTACGTTCTACTTCACTATTCCAGTTGGCGATAAGATGGGTTAGGTCGTTTCAGAATTTGATTTCAATCATGGGCTCCTTCGGGAGCCTTTTTTGATTCAGTCAGCTCATAAAAATAAGACAGCATCATTGTTTTGGTTTGGCCTATCACGAGGGCGTGTGCCGCCACCGGCGTTTGTCCTAGCAACATGAACATGGTTTTGGTGGTGTAGACCAGTAGTGCTGCGCCAACTTGTACATTCTCTTCGGCTAACTGCGGCGCATGATGTCGGATGACGGTTGCTAACCCTTCAACAATGCCCCCCATTGCAGTTTCTTGCAGCTTCATCAGGGCAGGATCTCCCCAAGATTCGCCAAAAATTTGCTCATAAGACGGATTCACCATGTTGTGTTGGACCAACCAGTCAATCGCGCGGCTGACCAGAATATGAGGTGGTACATAAATCGCGTCTGGTCCAAAGAGCTCGCGACTGAATGCCTGCATATCTTCCAGATGCTCTTCGGCAATGGCGTGCATCAAGTCATCTTTATTATCGAAAAACTGATACAGCGTGCCAATTGAGACATTGGCGGCTTTGGCAACATCGGCGGTGCTGAGTGCCTCATAGCCATGGGTCAGTAAATGCTCAGTCGCGACCTCTACGATGGCGGCAACTTTTGCTTTGCTACGGGCTTGTTTTGGGTGTCTACGCATAGAGTGTGGGCAGTTTCAAAAAGTCTGTGTATACTCAAAACATGAAAAATTATCATATTTTTGATTGAATATCAGAATAAACATCATTATATCGAAGATGAGCGAAATCAACCGTTGGGAGAGTGAACAATGAAAGCATTTGTAACCGGCAGTACCGGCTTGCTAGGTAGCGAAGTTGTGCGCCAGCTATTAGCAGAAGGGTATGCAGTCAAAGCGATGGCGCGCACAAAAGAAAAAGGCGAAAAAATCTTAGGCAATACTGCCGCTGAGATTGTAATTGGCGACATGTTGGATATTCCTGCATTCACCCCGCACATGGCAGACTGTGATGTGGTCTTTCACGTCGCTGCGTATTTCAAAGAATATAACGGTGTGGATGAAGCCGCTGACAAGATGCTACAAGCCGTCAATGTCGATGGCACTATTGCGATCTTAGCGGCCGCTAAAGCCCAAGGCGTGCGTAATGTGATCTACGTTAGCTCAAGTGGTGTGGTGGGACGTTCGCCAAGCGGGACATCAGATGAAACGTCTGGCTTCAACCATGATACGTCCAATCAATATTTCCAGAGCAAGATCCGCGCTGAAGAAGCCGTTGCGAAGTGGTTGCCGAATAATCCAGATATGCGCGTAATTTTGATTCGACCGGGTGCAATTATTGGCCCTGGTGACAATGGCCCCACTGGCATGGGCCAAATGCTGATTGAAGTATTGCAACGCAAACTGCCAGCAACACCCCCCGGCAACATCAACTACGTCGATGTGCGCGATGTCGCGGCGGCTATGGTCAATGCAATTGAGCAAGGTAGGTCTGGAGAAGCTTATTGCATTACGGGACATCCTGGTAAAGTGGCTGATATCGCAAAAATGGCTGCAAATGCGGGCGATGTCAAACCGCCAGCCATTTCAATGCCATTTTTCATGCTCTACACCTATGCATTTGTAATGGAGATGATTGCAAGGATGACCGGCGGAGAGCCTCAAGTCACGCGCGTCATTGCCCGAACGCTCAACGAAGGCATCATTAGCTCGTCTGCAAAAGCTGAACGCGAACTTGGGGCGACCTTTCGCCCAACAAACGAGAGCATTATTGACAGCGTGGCGTGGTTCAAAGCGAATGGGTATGTGTAGATGTAGGTAGAAGTATTGCCTTACCGCTTCACAAAATTTGCGAAATTCACGAGACGGGGGACAGCATTGAAACCTTTGAAGATTAGGGAATTCTGCTGTCCCCCGTCTCGTAGTTAAGTGTTGGATAGTGGAAATAAAAAAGCACGAGTTTTGACACTCGTGCTTTTTGAGTCTATATGTTTTGACTAATTCACTAACAAACTAGCCAATCATCAAGCTATCCCAAGTGCTTGTCAAAAGCCTTGGCGACTTTCTTCTTTGGCATGAAGCCGCGGGCAGTTTCGATAGGTTTGCCGTCTTTGAACAACATCAATGTCGGAACGCCCATCACCATGTACTTCATCGCGATGTCTTGTGCTTGATCGATGTCGATCTTGCCGACTTTCATCTTGCTCGCATTGTCTGCGGCATATTCTTCAACAATTGGCGCCAATTGCTTGCAAGGGCCACACCACGTTGCTGAAAAGTCCACTAATACGGGTTGATCTGAGTTCAGCACTTCACTTTCAAAGTTTGCGCTGTTGAATTCTGGTAAGTTTGCCATTTTGTGTACCTCACATTTTTCGTTCGATTTGCTACTTTGACGCAACGAACATTTATTTTCTTACCTTGGATAGTAGCGTAAATTACAGAAACCTGACAAGTGACAAGTGAGAAGTGATGAGTGAGGTAAGCGATGGGTGACAGATGACAGTTGATACTTCGACTGGGCTTAGCACAAGTCGTTGAAATCAATTCGGCGGTATAAGTCCAACTCGATACAGACCTCAACTCTCAACTGTCAACTCTCAAAACCACTACAACAGAACGCTTCACTCTTCACTCATCACCATCCATTCACCGCTCAATTAGCACTCTCAGCTCCCGAGTGCTAATCTGCTAAAATCTCACACCGATGGAGACACTCACGCCGCGCCAGAGCTTGATCCTCAAGCTGATTATTCGTGAATATAGCGAGAACCCGAAAAAGAGCGGGATTGGTTCGGCGCGCCTACTAGACAAATATGATCTAGGCGTAAGCTCGGCAACGGTACGTAACGAGATGGCCGAACTCACCAAGCTGGGCATGCTGCAACAGCCGCATACTTCAGCGGGTCGCGTGCCAACCGAAGAAGGCTACCGTTACTTTGTGAATCGCTTGGTGCATGATGATGATTTGACCATCGATGAAGAACGCACGGTCAGCCATCAGTTCCATCAGGCGCGGATGCAGGTGGATCAGTGGAGCCGTTTGGCGGCATCGGTCTTGGCGCGACATACGCAGAATGCGGCGATTGTCACTTCACTGCATAGTGAAGAAGCGCGCTTCAAACACCTTGAACTGATCTCAACCCGCGGGCGGCAAGTCCTCGTGGTGCTGGTATTACAAGGTGGAAACGTCAAACAGCAAATGCTAATGCTCAGCGAACCAGTCGATCAGGTGCGGTTATCAAGGGCTGCAACGCGTTTGACCGAGGTCTGTGCAGACCTAACTGCCCGAGATATTGAAGCGCTACCCTTGCCGGATGATCGGCTTGAGGAAGAGGTTATTCAGATTGTTTCAGACGTGATGTTTGAATCCAATGCGACGTCAAGCGGACGGATTTACCGCGACGGTTTGGAAAACCTGCTCAACGACCCGACTGGGTCAAACACGGCAGAAGTCCGCCAGACGCTACAAGTCATCACCGAACGTTCTTTCTTGGATGACTTTTTATCGCAGACGCTGACCCCCAGCATTGGCTCTGTCCAAGTCTTAGTGGCTGGCGAAGGCGACTGGCACGAGCTTTCTAAAAACTCACTCGTGATCTCGCGCTATGGCATCGATAACTTAGCCACTGGCGCGCTTGGCGTGCTTGGCCCAACACATATGCAATATGGTCGGGCCATTGGCATTGTGCGCTATGTCTCAGACATGCTGACCAATATGGTCAACGAAATGTACGGCGAAGAAGAATAGAGTATCGGCACTTCGTGCCTAGAGAAGAGAGACAGAGACAGATTTCTCTGCTAGCTATGCACAGAGAATTGACACACACTAGCCTCTTTCTCTGTCTCTAGCGCGTACTTGTGCTGAGCTTGTCGAAGTAGCGCGTTCTCTATCTCAGACACTCTTATAAAAATCATATTTTGCCTTCGTATAGTTACGGAGAAGAAATCTAAAAAAATCTAATTGAATGTGCAGGCTGACGTAGAGCTCTATAAAAACTCTGCGTCTCTGCGTTGAATCTCTTATGGAAGACGAAAAAGAACCAATCGAAGCTGAAGTTGAAATCAATATCGAAGAAGACGTTGTAGCAGACGCCGATGTTGAAGTCGAAGAAGACGTTGAACTGACGCCGGAACAACAGCTAGAAGCTGATCTGGCCGAAGCACGCCAAGAGGCCGCTGAAAACAAAGATGGCTGGCAACGGACCTTGGCAGAGTTCCAAAATTACAAGCGCCGCACTGCGAACGATCTGATGAACGCCCGCAAGACTGCGGGTGACAAGTTGCTCAACCTCTACTTTGAAGTGTTGGATGACTTGCATTTTGCCACCCTCAACGTGCCTGATTTCGATGAAAAAGAAGCAAAGTGGGCCAAAGGCGTCCTCGGTGTCTTCGACAAAGCTGTCCGCAAACTTGAAGCGCAGGGCATCAGTCTGATTGACGCCGATCCCGGCACTGAATTCGATCCGATTGTGCATGAAGCTCTCGTGCAAACGCCAACTGAAGACTTTGAAGAAGGTCAAATCATGAACGTGATTCGCCCAGGCTACCGCACGGAAGATCGCGTGATTCGGCCAACGCAAGTTCAAGTCGCGAAATAGGGGTCAGCTGTCAGCCATCAGGCGTCAGCTTGAGTTGAACAAGACAACGGTATTGAAGAGGCCTCAGGGTTTACCTCAACTATCAACTGTCAACTCTCACCAAAACTTTTATTGAAATCAAACGTAAGCATTTACGACATTACTCATTACGAATTACACATTAGGAAACAACCTCATGGGAAAAATTATCGGCATTGACTTAGGAACGACCAACTCTGTGGTCGCAGTGATGGAAGGTGGGGAGCCTACCGT
>JAHDIM010000476.1 GCA_020630805.1 Anaerolineales bacterium | reverse complement strand
CGCATGTCTGCCATGGAGCGCGTGTCATGCGCACGGCGAGCGAGACCGGCCATGGTCTCACCGCGTAAGCGCTCAATGTGATCGGCTGGGAACGCTGGATTCCGCAACACATCGCTGCCAAGTTCGAGCAACATGCCGAGGTCTTCAGCAAGGGCTTTGCCGCTGAAACCAACGGTATGGGTATTGGCCCCAACGCCAAAACCAGCGCCCACGCTTTCAAGTTCTTCAAAGATTGCAGCAAAGTCGCGGGTTTGCGTGCCGCGCATCAGCATGCTGGCGGTGAATTCGGCTAAACCGGCTTGTGCCTTGTCTACATTGATCGCGCCTGCCATCAAAAAGCCGTTGATCACAACTGCTGGACTATTCGCATTTTCGCGCGTCAGCACGGTGATGCCGTTGTCTAATGTCACGCGTGTAATGTTATCTGCTCCTGGCAGGGAGGCGAGATCGAGTTTAGGAAGAGAATTTGAGTTCATGAAAAGGCTAGCAGCGGACGAGCGCAGACCAGCGCGGATTATTCTAAAAAATATCCGCGTTCATCCGTGCTCGTCCGCGGCAAATGATCTATGCAGGGACGAGTTGTGACTTGGGCACGTAATGCCCAACTGTGCGATTTGACTTCACCAGATACTTCTGCGCAACGCGTTGCACATCTTCAATGGTGACTTGCTCTAGCTTGCTGAGGTAGTCTGTAAACCACGTGTAGTCATCTAAGATTTCAGAGTAGCCATACCAAAAGCCGAGATTTGAAACGCTTTCAGCACTGAAGGCAAAAGCGGCCTTTGCTTGCTTGCGTACTTTTTCGAATTCTTTTTCTGTCAAAGGCTCGTCTGCAAGTCGTTCGATTTCTGCATCGAGGGCACTTTCGATCTCGTCTAGAGTGACACCTGGGCGGGCCATGACGGAGACGCTATATAAGTAAGGATCGATGGTGGCAAAGAAGCTACCGCTCATGAATGCCGCCAGCTCTTCAAGGACAAGTGCTTTGTATAAGCGACTAGTGCGATTTGAACTGCTGCCGCCCATCATGCGGGCACCAGACAAGGCGCTGGTCAGCACGAGCATTGGGAAGTAGTCTGGATCGTTTGCGGCTGGGCCGTGATATGCGGCCACCATATAGCTGCTTTCGCCATCGCCTTCTAACATCACACGGCGTTCGCCACGCTGCGCTGGTTCTGGGCGCACAAACGGACGTGGCAATTCGCTGGCTGGAATATCGCCATAGATGTCTTTGATCTGTGCCAATATTTCATCAGAGTCAAAGTCACCTGCTAAGACCGCAATGGCGTTGTTTGGCGCATAAAACGTTTTGTAATGCCCGTACAGATCATCACGCGTCATGGTCTCGATGTCGATTTGGTCGCCCAAGACTTCATGATGATACGGATGTACACGGAACGCGGCTGCGGTGACTTCTTCATCTAACAGGAACATTGGCTCGTTTTCGCTGCCTTGGCGTTCTGAGATGATGACGGTGCGTTCTGACTCCACTTCATCGGGTTCGTACAAGCTGTTGACCATCCGATCTGCTTCAATTTCAAGTGCCAGCCGGACTTGATCTGCTGGTAGCGTTTCGTAGTACGTGGTCCAGTCAAAGGAGGTCATTGCGTTCCAGTTGCCACCGGTACGTGACACCATCTTTTCAACGGCATCGCCAGGGAAGGCTTCGGTGCCTTTGAATTGCATGTGCTCAACCCAGTGCGACACGCCAGTTTTGCCAGTTGGCTCATTGCGTGATCCGACCCGATACCACATCCAGAAGGACACAATTGGTGCGGTTTTGACTTCTTTGAGTAAGACGGTGAGACCGTTCTCTAGCTGTACTTTTGTGATGTCAGAAATTGTTGTCATATGAGGATGATCTTATCACCGAATTATTTGTGTTTTGTAAGCAAACGTTGGACTTAGTCAGCGGTCTCAACAGGTCCATCAACCTCTTTCCAAGCCGCATACCCGCCGCCGATGTGCGCGATGTTTTCAAAGCCCATATCTTGTAGTGCTTTGGCGGCTAAGGCTGAACGCCACGCGGAGGCACAATGCAGCACGAGTTTCTTGCCAGATGAGAAATAGTCTTTGTGATACGGACTTTCAGGGTCGGCCCAGAATTCGAGCATACCGCGCGGGGCGTGCTTTGAATTAGGAATGTAGCCATTCTTGCGTTCGCGAATATCCCGAATGTCAATGATGATGGTGTTTTCGTCATCGACGAGTTGTTTTGCGTCTTCGGCAGA